>CAYJCU010000004.1:0-51728 GCA_964368765.1 uncultured Rikenellaceae bacterium | reverse complement strand
AATCCTCAACAATATAAGCACATCGCAAAACAAATAATATTCACAACCCATCTTACATGGTGGGTTTTAGGGTAGATATAACGTGCATAAATTCAATCCTCAGGTTCGCCGGACACTACTAATTATTAATACTCTGCTTTCTCTTGCTCTTCTTTGTTTTGATACACCTTAATTGTGTAGCAATCCTCAAGAATACCTGTATGGCCTCTATTCTCAAGTTTAAGGGATATTGTATATGTGCCTAGAGGCACTTTATGCTCATAAGGTAACATGATAGTACCATCTGAATATACATCAATATACTCAAGTAATGCCCCCTCATCGCCACCATCTGAAGCCACTACATTATGTAATGTTATTGTCAATGGTTTTGTACCAAAAACACCCTCTATCGCTGTAGATTGCCAAGGCAATTTAAACAGTTGTCTATTTCTATCCAATCCACTATTAATATAATGAGGTTCAACACCATTTGGATTAGCTAAAACATAACTCTCAAATGTAGGATATTGACTCAAAAACCACTCGCTCAACCATGGGTGATTGGCATCTCTATCATATAGTTCTCTCAATATTGGATTTGGCTCTCCTAACGCATCATCTAACTCTAATCTAACATTTAATACAGGCTCTGAATAGCTACCTAACTCATACTCTAAGTAGCCTATCTGTCTTTCACTACAACTAAACAGAAGTAGTGACATCATAATAAATAATATCTTTTTCATATATAACTATATTAAAAATTTAAACTTAAACTATAATTATCGTTAAGTGCATGTATCACACCGTTTTTTACCTTCAAATCGGGAGTTACAACGGGAATGTAGTCGCCCTTAGTCATAGAGTATAGTTTCATTCTAACTGGTCCCATATCAGGAACCTCATTGTATTCGGTTGTTTCACGACAAGCTCTAATAAAATGTCCTTTATCGCCATCTTCAGTACGTAGAACAGTAAAGCTTGTCTGCTCGGGAGCTTGCAGTAGATAATCTTTATCTTTAAATTCTAATGCATCTTTCATATATATCTCTTTGACAATATGTTGCATTAACATTTTTTTTGTAGCACCTTCTATACTCATTCTGCTTGCTAAAAAGGCGTCAAACTCTTCGAAGGTTCTGCAATTTTCTCCTGTAAGAGAGGGTGTATCGTAGATATATTTCTGTATTGAGAATGATTTTAATCCTAAAAATGTAATTTCGGGATAGTTTACATCATTACCATTGAATAAATCCTCTAAACCTGCATGCTCAATAGCTTTTACTGTCCACTCCCAATTACGTGGGTCCTCTTTCATCATTTCTAACATAGTTTTACCAACATGTTGGTTTATATCAAAAACACCACTATCATTTAACTCTTGTTTTGTTCCGCATGAGGCAAATAACATCAATGATGAGAGAACGATTATAATTAAAAAATTTGTTTTCATATCTTTCTATAATATAATGAATAAACTAGTTTAACTTTCTATGCCAGTAAATAGTTTGGCGCAGTAGTGGTGCATTATCAAATTGATAAGAGTGAACAGGTACTGTTAAGGCTCCATCTTTAAAATCTTGATCCGTTAGGTTTGTATACGCTGCTGATAGTTGTGTTCTAACATACTCCTTACCATTACGAATGATGTCATAATAACGTTTACCCTCCATTACAAGCTCTTTTTCACGCTCTTTAAAAATAGCCATCTGCAAATCTCCACCAAACTCGCTAGCCGAATATAAATCAGCTCCTGCACGATCTCTTACTAAGTTAAGATCTGCTATCGCTTCACCTGTTTTCCCTTGACGTGCTCTTGCTTCTGCTCTTAGAAGAATAATATCTGCTAAGCGATATAATATCTTATTGCCATTAAACGAAGAGAATTCACCTGCAAAATCTCCACTCTCTGCATATAGAGACTCTCTTATCTTATAAGGGTATGCTAAACCGTTATAATCATCAGGATTTCTCTTACCCATAATAGGTTCACCTGTATCTATATCAACAGATAGTTGAACATCTTGTTGATTATCTACATCCCAGAAAAACTCTGTTCTGCGTGCATCACCCACTTTATACCAGTTTTTAACAGTCTCTTCCTTAATTCTAAACCATGCATACTTAATATCCGTATAGCTTTTAGTTGTATTTACAGGGAATGAGTGATACCAACACCCTACAACATAGGCTGGTATTGGATTCCCTGCCTCTACCCAGTAATCTTTTACTGCAACTTCCCACACACTTTCAGAGTGAACCCTTGTTGTTTGAAGCGCAGTACACACATCTGCTACACTACCTAAAGAGTAGTTTTTAGTATCTTCAATAATCTTTGTGCAAGCATCTTCAGCTATTTTCCAGTACTCATTTTCATCATAATTACTCTCTGATTCTATTGCCATATATTTACCTCCTGCATACCACGAAGCAAGGTCGGCTAGCACTGCATAAGCAGCACCTTTTGTAATATTGTGTCTCTCATTCAGAGGTGCGCCAGAAGCATCTTTACCCTCACCTATATTTGGAAGTAACTCAACAGCCTCATTAAGTAAGCCAATCGCATATAGTGCTACCTGTGTCCAAGGTGCTCGTGCAATATTTTGTACTGGCACATCATCAAGAACTAGCGGAGAATCTCCAATTACCTTAATCAGATATGAGTATGTATATGCTTTATAAAAAAGTAACATACCTTTATAATAATCTTTACGCTCTTGAGATAAATCTATTTTATCAATGTAACTTAAAGCCACATTTGCTTGTGCTATTATCTCATAATACCTACTCCAAAAAACAAATGTTTCTGAGTATTTATGGTCACGATAATCTACAAAACCCGACGCCAATTCATCAGCATAGCTACCAGATATTACGGGATAAAGATTCTCGTTTCCATACTGAATAGCACGAGTGTACCACGCCACTTGATTTAATAAACTCTGCATGTCTCTATCACTTTCAATATTTCCAAATGTAATAGAGTTCACAGGAACCTGATTAAGTTGTTTTGCACAAGATGAGAATATTGCAATTCCCAAAAAAATCAATGCTATATTATTTATAATTCGTTTCATAAGCTAAATTAAAAGTTTACAGTTAAACCTATTGTTAATTTACGCGCTAACGGATAGTTTGTTCCATTATCAACACCCGATGCAATGTTTACTGTTTCTGGGTCAAGTCCTGAATAGTTGTGGAATGACAATAAATTCTCACCACTAATAAATATCTTGGCACTTGAGAGTCCAAATTTTCTCAGTGTAGACATATTGAGAGTGTATCCTAAAACTAATGATTTAAGTTTTACATAATTCACTTTCTCTACAAAAGCACTAGTTCTCTCATAAGAGTAACCACCACTAGCCGAATGTATACCAAACATAGCTCTATCTCCGTGAGTTGCGTAGTGTGTGATATCATTAACATCCATAAGAATTGGTGCAATTGCACCTTGTGGTGTAATATCTGTTGCTGCTGTATTTATTCTATTGTAGTTAATCATGTGACGCCCTAACTGATACATCCAATTCATAGAAAAATCAAAATTCTTATATCTCAGTTCAAGAACCGCCCCTCCTGCAAACTCAGGTAGAGCACTACCGATATAAATCATATCATCAGCATCAACTTTTCGATCTCCATTTATATCATCAATGTTCATATTTCCTACTGTCGCCTGATTTCTACCAACATTATCATTAGAGATATAGTGACTACCATTTTCACTCATAACATAAGGTATCTCATCTAAAGAGCCATAGAAACCATTCTGCTCATAAGCATAAACACCATTTAAAGGCTCTCCAATAATATACGAAAGTCTACCAAGGTCTCTACCGTTGTACGAATCTAAGAATCGGTTCCAGTTGCGAGCCCCTGTAAATGACACTCTACCGAAGAAATCTTGATGATTTAAGAAATCATACTTAACCATCAACTCAAAACCGTTATTGGCAATAGAGGCTGAATTACTCCACTGTTGTTGATAACCTGTATAAGATCCATTACCAGGAAGCGTTATAGGATAAAGTAGATCTGTTGTAACTCTGTTATAATAATCAGCAGTAATCTGTAATTTTCTGTCAAACATCTCTAAATCAATACCTATATCTGTTTGTGCGGTCTCTTCCCAACGTAGATTTGGGTTATAATATCCATCTTTCCACACTGGCTCAAGAGTTGGATTACCTAAATAAGAGTAGGAACCCACTTGTAATAGACCTAGCGCAAGGTATGGTTGGTCGAACGTCATTCCACTCTTACCCCACGAAGCACGAATTTTACCAAGAGATAACCAATGGCTTGCCCCTTTCATAAAATTCTCATCTGAGAATATCCAGTTACCTGCTACCGATGGGAAAAGTGCCCATTTATTATTTGCTCCAAATACCGAACTACCATCACGACGCACAGCAATCGAAAGATAGTATTTCTCTTTGTAGTTATACTCAAAACGACCAAAGAACGAAACAAGCGTCTTCTCTGTCATGTCTGAAATATAATCTTTAAAAGTTAAAATATCATAATCACGCTCTATATAATCAGGCATACCCTCAGGGGCATACTCTATCTTGTCGCTTGGGCCATTCATCGCAGATCCGAAGTTATACTCGGCTCTATCATATTGGTAAGATGCTCCCAACATTAAATCTATTCCATGCCCTGCTATCGTGCGCTTATAGTTAATAAAATTTTCGTTCAGCATCATTATATTAAGACCTGTTTGTCCCTCAGATGCAGAGTATCCATCCCAACTAAGGGTAGAAGGAGTAAAACGATTTTGACGTGCCAAACTTACATCACTAGATATCATAGATGCAACGCTTAAGTGTTTAGATAATTTTATTCTAAGGGTTGCACTACCCACAAATCGTAAATTCTCATTACGCTCTTGGATACCCGACATTGCCTCTAACATATCATTCCACACCTGTGTTCCCTCTCCTGGAAGAATAGTTGAAAGTTTAAAAGCATCACCGGGAACTGTTTCAACAGCTGCTCCAGAGGCAGCTGCTGTATTTCCTCTATGACGAGAAGAGTATGAGATGTTTGTCTTAATATCAAGTAATATACGCTCTACCGGCTCAACAGTTAAAGATGTATTAATATTTAATCTTGAGAAGTCAGAGCCCCTAACAATACCTGTCTCATCATAATAGCCTAAACCGATACCATAAGTTGACTTTTCATTACCACCATACGCTTGTATATTTGCATTGGTAGTCTTACCCATCTGCATATAAATAGGGAAGAAATTAGTAGAGTTATTATAGAAATTATTAGTACTATCCTGATATGCATAGCCACCATTTGCTAATTCAGCTTGATCCATATATTCAGCTGTTTGGAAAGCATTTAACTTACCATTTCTATCGTAGTTATTAAGATAATCATCAGTATCCTCATAGTATCTCCACTCATTGGTAGTTGGGTCAAGGAATGCCTGAGGAGCGTTCCAAAGTGCCTCCATACGGTAACGAGACTCTGCTACTCCAGTCGTAAGAGCTGGCAGTTCAGGTAACACATTCCAACTCTGTGAGAAGTTAGCCTGAAAACGTGCTTTTTGGTTTTTCTTACCCTTTTTTGTTGTAACAATAATAACCCCATTTGCAGCTCGAGAACCATAAAGTGCTGCCGCTGATGCATCTTTCAAAACCTGAATACTCTCAATCATATCCGGGTTAAGGTCTGAAAGCATATTTGTTCCTGTTACAGGCGATGTAAACGAGTTCATCGGTACTCCATCAACAATCCATAGTGGATTAGAGAATCTACGCCCCTGTTCAACATCAAGAGAGTTATAACCACGGATAACAGTAGAGGTTCCACCACCACCTGGTGCTCCTGACATCTGCGTAATATCAAGTCCTGCTACCTTACCTTGAAGAAGTGTAGCGATACTTGCCGAAGGTACACCTTCAATATCTTTTGAAGTAACCTGCGAAATAGAACCTGTTGTTGAACGCTTTGTTGTTGTACCATACGCCACAACCATAACATCATCAATCTCAGCAGCATCTACCTCTAACGTGATAACTACATTATCCATCGTATTGGTTACCTTCTCTGTTTTAGGAAGATAACCCATAAAACTAACCTCTAGTTCGCTTGTTTTATTTATCACTAAGGCGAAAGCCCCTTTATCATCTGTGATAGCACCCTCGTTAGTGCCTCTTACTACAACCATTGCACCAACAAGTGGCTCGTTAGAGTCGTTCATCACACGACCGTTGATGACATGAGATTTACTCTCTTCATTACGTGCAGCTGGTTTGGGGGTGTTGTCTTTAACAATTGTGATAGCACTATTCACTATCTCAAAAGTGTAACCACTATCTTTTAAAACTGTTTTTAGTGCCTCTTCAACCGACACATTAGTTACATTGATTGATAGTGTTGATAGTTTCTCTGATACCTCCTCATCAATATAGTATCCTATACCTGTTTGACTCTCTATCTCGGCTAGAATAAAGTCTATAGATTTATCTTTAATATTTAGTGTTACTGTTTCACTCTGCACTAACAATGTAATATTATCGGCAGCATACACATCTGTTTTTATTGTTGTAAAGGTAACTGTTAGCAGTAAAAATATCGCTAAAATCGGAACTTTACTCCAAATAGTATTGTTTTGTAAATTATTATTCATAAATTTGTAGATTAATAGTTATAAACTTCGCTTGTTAAGATTGCAGTCCATAAGCGAATTTTGTACTTACCTAGAGAAGGGATACTCCTATAGTGTCTCTTCTTATTTTTCTCTCCTATCTTTACTATGCCATAAACACTATTCTTTATTACGTTCAACACCATATTCATTATCTCTCATCTTATGGAATTTTACCCCCATAGATATTTCTAAAAACTCTAATAGCTCAGATATATCATCATATTTCTTTAAGTTCACACTCACTACCCTATCTAAGTTTACATTGCTACTCAACACAAAATCAACCCCATACCAAATAGCTATCTTATCAAAAAGTTGCGAAAGAGGCTCTTTCTTAACAACAAACTTATTGTTTAACCAATCAATATAACTCTCTGAATTAACCTCACTCACCGTAATATCATTTTGTGATGTATTAACCGTTGCCAACTCAGATGGCTCTATCATAACTAATATATCGCTAAAGTTTACTCCCACGCTACCCTCTATAAGCACTGTCTTAATCTCTTTTGTATTTCGAGCATTCACATTAAATTGTGTTCCATAAACCTTTACATCAACACCTCCATCTATCTTTACAATAAACTGCTTATTCGATTTTGCAACATCAAAATATGCTTCGCCTTTTAGCGTAACAACCCTCTCGTTACCACTAAAATTTTTCGGAAAAGTTAGTGAGCTACCCGAATTAAGGGTCACCACACTACCATCATGAAGATTAATCTTATAGGTCTGCTGTGTAGGAATAACAATAGTGTTATACTCTATCTTCTCCTCTTTTTTCTCAGTAAATGTTATCTCGTTTTTTCCTATATTTTCTGCCTCAGCAACAAATCTATCAACCTCATCAAGATTAATTTTCACATTTTCTGATGTTATTAATATTGGTGCTATCACACTCTCACTTAAGGTTATGCCACTAATTAAAACTTGTTTTTCATCTCTTTCACTATAAACAATTAGCGTAATAAACATTATAGCTGCGGCAACACTAATCGAAATAATCCTATTTCTTAATCTTATAGCCCTACTTTTCTGCATAGAGGATAAGGTTTTGATAAGTCTTACTTTTGCCTCTTCAACATTTATATTATCATAAATATTTGTATCAACTGTTAGGTTCGACTCCTCGTTTTCTAATTGTTCAATCTTGCTGATAACAACCTCTTTTGCTTTATTATATATATTATTATCTGTCTTCATAAATCTATCTGTTTAAAAGTAGAACAATATGATAAATAGAAATTACGACCCAAAATGAATAAATTTTTTAATTATTTTCTAACTATTTAATTTACAATATAATATAAATTGATTTTTTTATTAAAGTTTTTATTGTTATTTTTGCAAACACTATATAGATTATAAATGAATAAAGTTTTACTCTCTAAATTTAACAATCGTGACATCTCGGCATTTGGCGAGGTGTATAGTCTATTGTATAAAGAGCTATTTTTATTTTCGTCTAAGGTATATAGAGAATGTAATGAGGTGGAGGCGTGTGATATTGTTCACGACCTGTTTGTTAAGATATGGAGTAGTAAAACAACTAAATTTGATAATATAGAAGCACTTAAGGGATATTGTTTCACCTCTATAAAGAATGATTTCAGCAACTATATTAAACGAGAAAGGGTTAAGAGTGGCTATATTGAATATGCAAAGGATGATTCATTAATTGTAACACAGTTAGCCGAAACAGAGTTGATTGCTACTGTATCAAAAACTATTGACAGATTGCCTGAAGAGTGCGCAAAGGTATTTAGGCTAACACTAGAGGGTTATTCTGTTAAAGAGATTGCCAAAAAGTTTAACAAGGCAACAACAACCATATACACACAAAAACAGGATGCGATTAAGACACTTAAAAAATTGTTCAAAGAGGATTACTATATCATTTTGTACATCCTGTTTAACATTTAGGGCAGTTCAAGTTAATCATTATGAGTATATAAATAGGGGATAATGATACCTTCGGGACTAGCGATTATAACACAAAAAGAGGATGACCAAAAACCTGTTGTTTAGCCATCCTCTCAGTAAATTTATTATCTTATTTCCACCATTGTTTCCCTCTCCAATCACTGCTCTCTCTATACATTAATACCTCTCCAATCTGAGGGTATAATAGATTGAGTGTTGAATCTTTGAGCGATGCCTCATAGATAGTATTAAGTGGATCATTCCACACATGACGTGCCAAGGCATATTTTGAGTGGTGCGATGTGATAAAGCTCTTAGGCTTTAGCTCGCTAAGTGCCTTTAATAAATCCTCAGGCACAAAATGGATATGTCTCCAAAGCATATTATATTGACCGTTCTCCATAATTGCAAAATCAATATCGGGGAAACGTTTTGCTATCTCACCAATATTCTCTCCATAACCACTATCACCACTGATATATAGATTATTATCATTGGATGTTAGCATATAACCACACCATAATGTTCTGTTCTTCTCTAATAATCTACCTGAATAGTGTCTAGCAGGAAGAGCAGTGATAGTTAGCTCTCCATCTAACACACTATCTTCGTACCAATCAAGCTCAATAATATCATCAACATGCACTCCCCAACGCTCAAGATGTGCACCTACACCTAGTGGACAAACAAATTTATCTGTTCTATCTTTCAATATCTTTATTGTCTCATACTCCAGGTGATCCCAATGGTCGTGAGTAATAATTACATAGTCAAGTGACGGAATATCCTCAACACTATATGGCTCGGAACTCTCAAAAGGTTTGTTAAGGGAGCCGAGTGGATCGGCAGCACCAAAAACAGGATCTGTTATAAATTTTTTCCCTTTGGCTTGGATATAAAACGTTGAATGACCTAACCAAACAATAAGCTCTTGATCACTATCTAGTGCCGAAATATCGGTTTTTATTGAGGGAACAACAACATTAGGGCGTGTTATTTTACTACGCACAAATATCAAATCGTAGAAATTTAGCAACCTACTAATAGGGTCCTCTTTTCTTGTGGGCGCAGGATTAGGTTCTAAATTATGAAAATAACCATCTTTCTGATTCACTGATTTAGCTATACGCATAGCCCTTTCGCTCCCCTTCTTAATATCCCCTCCGAACTTAGGGTGTTGAAGATATATTAATACAGATATAGCAATAAGTGCTATAACACCAACTATTACAACAATAACCCTAAGTAATCTCTTAACAAAAATTTTCATCTTATATTATTCTTAATAAAAATTGCCTTAACTGAATGAAACAAGTTAAGGCAATAAAAATAAATTTACTGATCTGCTGTCAGCTTTTTATAACGTATCTTCTTAGGCTCTACATTACCTAAACGACGTTTGCGATTCTCCTCATAATCAGAATAGCTACCCTCGAAATATACAACCTCTGAATCACCCTCAAAAGCTAGGATATGCGTTGCGATTCTATCTAAGAACCATCTATCGTGCGATATTACAACAGCACAACCAGCGAAATTCTCTAATCCCTCTTCAAGAGCACGAAGTGTATTAACATCTATATCATTAGTAGGCTCGTCGAGAAGCAGTACATTACCCTCCTCTTTAAGTGCCATAGCAAGATGTAAACGGTTACGCTCTCCTCCAGATAGAACACCACATTTCTTCTCCTGATCGCCACCGCTGAAATTAAAGCGACTTATATAGGCTCGTGCATTGACACCTCTGCCACCAAGAGTAACAAATTCGCTATCTTGTGCTATAACCTCATACACACTCTTATCTGCCACTATATCTTTATGCGATTGATCAACATAAGCAAGCTTAACAGTTTCGCCCACCTTGAAATCACCCTTATCAGCACTCTCAATACCCATAATCATCTTGAAAAGAGTACTCTTACCTGCTCCGTTAGGGCCAATAACTCCAACGATACCTGCTGGCGGAAGAGTGAAAGTAAGGTTATCGAAAAGAACCTTATCGCCATAAGCCTTAGAAACACCCTTTACCTCTAACACCACATCTCCAAGACGTGGGCCATTAGGGATAAATATCTCTAGTTTCTCCTCTTTCTGCTTACTATCCTCATTAAGTAGTTTATCATAAGCCGAAAGACGAGCTTTACTCTTACTCTGACGTGCCGACGGTGCCATACGTACCCATTCAAGCTCACGCTCAAGTGTTTTACGACGTTTGCTAGCCTGTTTCTCCTCTTGCGCAAGACGCTTGCTCTTCTGCTCTAGCCATCCTGAGTAGTTACCTTCCCACGGAATACCCTCTCCTCTATCAAGCTCTAATATCCAACCTGCCACGTTATCTAAGAAATAGCGGTCGTGGGTAACTGCAATAACAGTTCCTTTATATTGTTGTAGATGCTGCTCTAACCAGTCGATACTCTCTGCATCAAGGTGGTTAGTAGGCTCGTCAAGAAGTAATACATCAGGCTCTTGAAGTAAAAGACGACAAAGAGCAACTCTACGACGCTCTCCGCCCGATAATACACCTATCATCATCTCTTCAGGTGGACAACGAAGAGCATCCATAGCTCTAGATAGTTTTGTATCTAACTCCCAACCATTATGACGCTCTATCTCATCTGTTAGCTCCCCCTGACGAACAATAAGTGCATTCATCGTATCATCGTCCATAGGCTCCATAAAGCGGTTATTAACCTCTTCATACTCTTTTAGAAGAGCAACCACATCGGCGCACCCCTCTTCAACAATTTCACGAACTGTTTTTGTCTCATCTAATTGTGGCTCCTGCTCTAGGTAACCAACACTATAACCAGGTGCAAAAACCACCTCGCCTTGGTATGATTTCTCTAGACCAGCAATAATCTTCATAAGGGTAGATTTACCCGAACCATTAAGACCAATGATACCAATCTTAGCACCGTAAAAAAACGATAGATAGATGTTACTCAGAACCTTTTTTTGATTATTAAAGGTTTTAGAGACACCCACCATCGAGAATATTATCTTTCTATCTTCTGCTGCTGCCATAAGTAACTACTATTCTTCTGTTGAAACACTCTCTTCAGCACTCTCTGCCTCTTCTGTCTCAATAAATTGAGTTAGACCAGCACCCTGAAGTAGGTTATACCATTGAAACACCTTTTTAATATCTGAATGGCGCACTCTATATTTATCATAAGTAGGAAGATACTCCTCAAAAGCTGTTACTAACTCGTTAATATCGCTTTTATGGTTAAGAGCCGCTGCCCCCTCAAGGCTATTAAACATTGTTTGGAAAACCTCTGCTAAAGGCATATCCTCTGCCTCAGTATATATCGCTATATCAGATAATGAACTTATACGTGAATTAGCCGACACCTGCATACGCTTACCCTCTGCTAACGATTCGATTATTATACCACTTTTTCCTTGTGCTAAATATCTAAACAGACCAGGCTGTCCAGATATTGATAAAATTTCTGAAAACTTCATTTCTCTCTTCTTATTTGTTGTTGTATAAATTATAATAACTCATCTGGGGCAAAATCAGGAGCTACAAACTCTTTTTTGCCACCTAATGAAAATTTAATATATGTTATTGCCATACCCTCAGCAAGATAACGTTTTTCGTAAGTTGTTTGGATAGAGCATAACTCTTTCACAAACTTATCCGCATTGGGGTATATATCATTACTGCACTCTAGCACCTCAAGGCCATTTACCTCAGCCACCGCCTTGGTATATTCGTGTAGGTGTTGGCTATCTGTCTTAAGATGTATCACACCATCAGGCTTAAGGAATTTTGAGTAAAAACTCAGAAATTCAGGTGCTGTAAGACGTTTTTTTACACGATTCTTACGTAGTTGAGGATCAGGGAATGTGATCCATAACTCAGAGATTTCTCCCTCAGCAAAGAACGACTCAATAAACTCAATACGTGTTCGCAAGAAACCCACATTATCAATACCCTCTTCTGTTACACTCTTAGCACCACGCCACATGCGAGCACCCTTAATATCAACACCTATAAAGTTATTATTAGGATAATGTCTACCTAGCTCAACGCTATACTCACCACGTCCGCAACCCAACTCTAACACAATAGGTTTATCGTTTTTGAAAAAATCCTCTCTCCACCTACCTTTGAGTTTATAATCTTTATGAAAAATTTCATCAAACTCAGGTTGAACCATAACCGCAAAGGTTTTGTTCTCTTCAAATCTTTTTATCTTATCTTTACCCATAAAACTTTATAAAGGGATAATCCTTATTCTTAAATCTTTAATTTTATCATTCGCCTCTTGGGACATCAAACTCTTTAGCATAAAATTATACTCTCCTCGCTTAATAACAGCGCCTCTTATTAAATATATAAGTTCATCTCTCTCCACCGCCACCGCACTGAATTTTTGTTTTAACTCAACACTATCACTACTCTCAATAGCTAACTCAAAATTAAAACTATCACTCGGAAAATCGGCCTCAAATAACACATTAAGAGCTATGTCGCACTTAATAGAGTCTTCAAGATTGGTGTAGCGGTAGTTATGCTCTCCATCACCTGTTAAACCCGAAGAAGAGCACCCCGCGCCAAAAAGTAACGCCATAAAGAGTGGTATGATGCTACTCTTTAGCACCACCTTGGCTCTCATTACCCCCTTTATTACCATTGCCCCCTTTACGGTTGTTATTCCATCTCTTACGAGGTCTATTGTTTGGTCTATCAGAAGAGCGTGGTTGTTGCTTATCATCGCCCTCACGCGCCTCTCTCTTAACCTTTGGTTCTCCATCGCCCTCACGTACTTCTCGTCTAACTCTCGGCTCACCATTAGCCTCACGATTCTCTCTTCTTACCTTAGGCTCTCCATTACCACCTCTATTCTCATCCCTCTGAGGTTTAGATCTAGGGTTGTTATGTGTCTTCTTTACCTCTGGTTTTGTCTCTGTCTCACCACCCTCTTGCTCATTGGCAGGTTGGTTATTGCTCTTTTTGAATTTAGAGCCTCCTTTACGGTTATTTCTACGTTTAGCCTCTTTTGCCCCCTTATCGAAACGAGTAATACTCTCATCTCCAACAACATTTGCAAAATCATGATTAACAGCAGCACCCTCATTAGCATCAATAACACGTAACGTATCAACCTTAACCCCTTTACGGTTAAGATTCATAATTTCACGTACTCTGCTAATAGGAATACTTACAACATTTACCATAGATGAAGGATCACTACTAAAGACCATTTCGCCCTTAATAATATCACTCTTAACTAAGAAATATTGTGCATCAAGAGTCTCAAGTGGCCCTTTAAGCCTTGGGAATGATTTACGTGCATCTATATATGAATCAACCTCATAATTAAGACAACATTTAAGTTTTCCGCACTGCCCAGCCAATTTCTGCGGATTAAGAGAAATCTCTTGAAAACGTGCTGAGTTGGTTGTTACCGACACGAAATTAGTTACCCACGTAGAGCAACATAACTCTCTACCGCACGAACCGATACCTCCGATACGACCCGCCTCTTGGCGAGCACCTATCTGCTTCATCTCAATACGTATCTTAAACTCGTCCGCAAGTATCTTGATAAGTTCTCTAAAATCAACCCTAGCATCTGCAATATAGTAGAAGATAGCCTTTATCTTATCTCCCTGATACTCAACATCGCCAATCTTCATGTTAAGACCAAGCGAATCTGCTATACGCCTAGTTTTAATCATTGTGTTATGCTCAAGAGCAATAGCCTCTTGCCACTTAGTAATATCACCACCCTTAGCAATACGATATATCTTTTTAAACTCAACACCATCAGGATTAAACCCTTTACAGCGCATCTGTTTCTTAACCATATTACCAGTAAGCGAGATAATACCTATATCATGCCCTGGCGAGCTCTCAACAGCAACTATATCTCCCACCTTAAGAATCAAACCATTTACATTATGGTAATAACCCTTACGTGTATTTTTAAATCTTACCTCAAAAATCTCATCTTTACTAGCCCCTTCGTGTAGTGGTGCCTCCCAATCAACAGAGCCTAACTTACGCGCACCCTCACAGCTGTTTGCTGCCGCTTCGCCCTCACTATCAGTGAAAAAATTGGCTCCACGCTCAACAATTATCTTTTTATTATCCATTAAATATATTTACAATTTGTACCCTAAACGTTTTCCAGTGCTGATTTTATTATGTTCCATACGAGTATTCATCTGCTCAACCTCAATAATTTGAGCAGTCTCGTAAGGGGTAATATATAGCTCAAACTCCATTGAGTATAGCATCAACACCTCAATCATATCTAAAATGGTCTCTTCATTAATCTTATTCTCACCGAAGGTATTATAACCATACCTCTCTAATGGCTTCCCATCAGCAAAGAAATACCCCTCACGATTGATAAAAATTCTCGCTATAAGGTATCCCTCATCTTCTGAGCGATTTTTTTTGAACGACTCTGAGAGAAAGTTATAAACATTAATTACGCCACAAAGGGTGTTATACTTATCCTTTGTAGAGTACCCCACACTGTGTATAGGGTGCTCTTGCGGAAACTGGAACACATTTGTGTGCATATTAAACAGTAGCAAATCCTCTGCAAACTGAAGCTGTGCATCAAACGACCCTTTATCCCTATATTCAACCCTAGTTTCACGATAGTTTGCCATTTCGTCATTTACCTCTCCAGACAATTCGTGTAGATTATTCTTTATTAGCTGAAAAACCTCTAGCGTATTTTTATAACTATTTCTTTTCTCCTCGCTCTTACCATTGAGCATCTCGATTATCTGCTTACGTTGCGCAGTGAGACCATCTTCCATATTTTTTATTATTATTTTGTTGCCCCTTTTACAAGAGGCAATTTATTAGTTGTTAATATAGCGACCTTTTTTTTATGGTTCTACTAGATAGAACAATATTATTTTGTTTGTTGCGGAGCTATAGACTCACGCATAGTTGTATCTGCCTGAATATT
This sequence comes from uncultured Rikenellaceae bacterium, assembly GCA_964368765.1. Taxonomy (GTDB): domain Bacteria; phylum Bacteroidota; class Bacteroidia; order Bacteroidales; family Rikenellaceae; genus JADFUS01. The sequence goes on along the minus strand of CAYJCU010000004.1, from coordinate 36,203 downwards.
TTTCAGTTTATAGTAATCCATTATACCTAGATTACCATTTCTAAATGCCTCTGCAATAGCAAGTGGCACCTCAGCCTCTGCATCAATAACCCTAGCACGTGCCTCTTGCGCCTTAGCTAACATCTCTTGCTCAAGAGCTACCGCCATAGCACGTTTCTCCTCTGCCTTAGCCTGCGCAATATTCTTATCTGCATTTGCTTGATCCATCTGTAAGAAGGCTCCAATATTCTTTCCTACATCTATATCTGCAATATCAATAGATAGAATTTCAAAAGCTGTTCCTGTATCAAGACCCTTCTCTAGCACGATACGAGAGATAAAATCAGGATTCTCTAGCACACTCTTATGTGAGTTTGATGAACCTATCGACGATACTATACCCTCTCCTACACGAGCAAGGATAGTCTCTTCACCAGCACCTCCTACAAGCTGCTTGATATTAGCACGTACTGTTACACGTGCCTTAGCTATTAGCTGGATACCATCACGAGCCACTGCTGAAACAGGAGGAGTGTTGATAACCTTTGGATTAACAGACATCTGCACCGCCTCAAACACATTACGCCCAGCAATATCAATAGCTGTTGCCATCTTAAAATCAAGATTAATACTAGCCTTCTGTGCTGATACAAGCGCATGGATAACATTAGGCACATTACCACCTGCAAGATAGTGCGACTCTAACTCATTAGGATTAAGCTCTAGTCCTGCTTTAGTTCCCTCAATCATAGATGTAACAATAACCCCAGGAGGCACCTTACGCCAACGCATAAGCATCAATTGTAATAACGAAATTTTAACTCCTGATATTGTTGCACTAAACCAAAGACCTACTGGTACGAAATAGAAAAATAGTGCTAAAAGAATTATTGCCACTATAGGCAAAATAATAAAATATATCTCACTCATAATTATAAATATTATTGTTAATTAATTATATTGATTTAACAGTCACTACATTATCATCAAACCCTACAACCACAACCTCGCTCTTAGGATTTAACATACCAGATATAGATTTGGCCTCATAACTCTTGCCATTGATAAGCACACTACCCATAGGAGAAAGGCGTGTTACAGCCAATCCGTGCTCTCCTATCTTCACACTATCACTAACCTTAGGCACCGATGAATCGCTATTGGTGTTAAGCGAAATCTTAGATAAATTCTTACGCCTCATAGCATAGAATAGAGCCAATAGCGATAGGATAGCGGCAACTACAAAGGTAATCATCGCCCACATAAAGCCATAATCTCTAAAAACAATGTAAACAGCATAAATAACACTAGCCACTGCCCCAATAGCAGCAACCGTTATTCCAGGCAGAAGTAACGCCTCAACTATTACTAGAAACATAGCTAGTAATATCAAAACAATGACAAATAGTATATCCATACGCTTAAAATTTTTATTTAGGCACTGCAACTATCTCACAATCTTTAATAATTTGCGAGGCTGCAACAGCTTCTAAATAGTTATCAAAATACCCTATCACTTTTTTCCCATCCTCAACAGAGATGGTTTTATCTTTAAACTTATCTTTTAGTGCCGTCTCTAATTCAGGTGTAATGCTAGATGAGACAACGCTATATTTATTAGCGTAGACATCAACGGGTATAACCACCCCCTCAGGGTTCACCATACCTCCATCACGCCACTCCACTATTGTGGTCTTGAAACCTAATTTTGCTATTCTCTCTTCATCATCGTGTGCCTTATCCCACGATGGATAGGTACCGGTGTGATACTCATACATACCTGTCACACTACGGTATAACGACACAGTATTAATACCTTTAAGAGAGGTGATATACTTAAGCGGACGAGTAAGCACATATATTCTTATTGTATAAATAGAGCCATAAGATGGTAACTTAATACCCTCTATTGGATTAGATGATGAGTGAACCTCACTACCACCTATTGTAGCCCTTTTCATACTAACAAAATCTCGTTTCGGGAAGGCTATTTTATTAACATCAAAACGCTGCCCACTTAACTTTTTAATTCTCTCATTTATAGAGTCTAGCGAAGGAAGATATGCCAATTTCTCTGCTAACATTTTCTCATAGGATAGTATCAACTCTTTCTCTTGTGGGTAGATATAGAATAGTGTTGATAGCTTAGTATCAGCAATATCCCCTTTAAGCCTTTTAATATCCATAAGCTTATTATTAAGCTCAGAAAGTACATCTAAAGAGACATTTAACTTATCAAGAAGTTGATTATAAACATATATCTTTAGATCAAACATCTCGCTCCAACCCTCTCCTAGTTCATCTTCAAACATATTTATCTTCTCCAACTCTAGATCTGCAATATATTGCAACGAATCTGCCACCCCTTTACACTGTGTTACACGCAATAAATCCTCAATACGCCTCAATCTATCAACACATCTATAAAGAGAGTCTCTAGTGCTAAAATATAGAGCATCTTTATCTGCCTCTGCAAGCAGATTATCCATATCGTCTTTTGATAGGTTATCTCTAAAGTATTTATTATCAACCAGTCTCACATATGATATTACTGAGTTAACCTCTTTAGCCTTATCCTCGTCATTGCGATTTAAATCACGTATGATATACTCTTGCTCAATAGCTTGACACTTTGAAGTAAGTGCTCCGATAGCACTACGTAACTCAAATAACTTGTTCTCTAGTGATAGGATACTATCAACAACCTCTTTCTGACTACTTGCCACTCCCCTTAGAGATTCTATCTCAGTTACCATATTTGCTTGGACACGTTTCATCGAATCAAGCTGCATCATCATAGCTCGATAACCTGTATCACTATCCAAAGACTCACTATATTGAGCCGTAACAAATAGTGGAATCAACAATAACCATATTAACAATAAAAAACCCTGTGCCTTCATTCTTTCTAAGTTGCATTCGAATTAATAACTCTCGAACCTCAAAATTAGCAATTTATTTACAAATAAAAAAAAATATAGCGAAAATATCGCTATATTTTTTAAAATAAATGATATGCACTTACTATTTTTTCTATCATTGCTCTATCATACCCGCTAATATCAATAACAATATCGGCACTATCCAAATAACTTAAAGGCTCTTCTTCACGCCATAACCACACATTACGTCCACTACTATTTTGCTTTAAATCATACTCTTCTGCCACAGTTCCTATGATATTAAATCCATCACTTAACTCCGCTTTAACACTCTCAATTATATCTCTTGATGGAGAGATAGTTGTAAATATTTCGTAGGCAGGTATCGCTTGGCCTATCAACCAATTTACACCTCCAATATAGTTATTTTTTTCACTGAAACAGCCATAGGGAGCCCCCCCGTAAATAGCATCTATAAAGAGTTGATTATCGCAAAAATTATCAATGATTTTAACCTTGAGTGTATTAACAATAATATCTGCTTGTGCAGTAATTTCATCACACCTATCAAGAGAGACAAAACCATCTCGCACCGTGCGATTAAGTATAGTTGTTTTTGCACCTTTCATCTCAAAGGCATAGCGTGCAGCAAGAGCCGCACCACCACCACCAATAATAGCAACTCTCTTACCCTCAATACCGTTCACGCCATAAACAGCACCAGCTACATCTGTATTGTAGAGAGAGATAGCACCATCGGCATTGCGCTTAAGGGTATTAGCCACACCAAGCACTCTAGCGGCATCGTTATATGTTTTATAATTACTATCGCCATTTATCACTGCCTGATTAGTATCAAAACAACCGCTCCATAAATCAATAGATTTAAGTGGCGATGTTATATTAATACCATCTAATTTAAGTGCTTCAAACATACGCCATGCCGAATGTGTAGAGGCGGTTTGTAGTGCTATATAACGAACATCTTTCCCGCAATAACAGCTATTAAATAGTGTAGGGCTTAGCGAGTGAGTGATAGGCTCTCCAACTACTCCGTAATATCGCATAGTCTACTTTTCATAACGATAAACGGAATATCAATCTTACCTGACGAAGCATCAGCCACTCTTGTTTTTGATAGCTCTCTAGGCACCGACAATCCATAGTTTAATATATGACGCACTCTATCTCTTTGATCTTCTGAAAATCTATTTGCGTATGTGTATGAGTAATCCATCACATTATACGATGTGAAGGTTCCGTCACTATTTGTTCTCTCAAAAAGAGGCAGCAGAGTAGATGGTCTTGAATCAAGATACTCTCTCATACTCTTCTCATAACTCACCCTATTATACGACTCTGTATCATCACAATAATCGGTATCATCATCACTATCTGCATACCCCTCATCACCTTCACTAAACACATGATACAGACCTAAATAGTGTCCCAACTCATGCGCTAAGGTAGATACAGCACTAGCTGGATTAACACTAAGGTAGCTTGACTCTTCATAGATATATTTACTATTAAGAGATAGGCAGTGAGGATATTTATATGAAGAGGCCGAAATAAATGAAGCCCCTGTTGTTGGTGTTCCCTCAAGTTCGTTTGCCCCTACCTGAGTAATAGCCATGTGCGAAATTCCTAAGAGATTCTCAATATCATATTTAGTTACAAAAACATTGATATATCGATTAGGATCCCATATCATATCTATATCTTTTTCATTACCACTATTCATAAACGCCTCTATATCTAAAGTGGCAACATCTGTTTGCACATAATTAACCCCTGCATACTCCATAGGTGCTCCATACTTATCGGTATCAGCAAGAACAAACTCTAATCCCATATCAATACCATTTAATTTCCCATCATACAGCTCATTAACATCATCAATTATCTCTTTGAAACGGCTAGCTGTGATATACTCAGAGGCATCATCTTTTGAGGTGTACATAACATGAAAAACAACGGGTAACTCTTTACTCTTTGTAGCCCCTTGCGTGATGACTAGTGTTAGCCCTGGCGATGTACTACCCTCATAATAGATATTTACTATTGCATCTCTTGATGATTCTGTATAGTTAGGCTCAAGAGCTAAAACCACAAAAGATTTATCATTACCACTATTTTTATCGGCATCACACCAATCAGCAGACGACTCAACACGCCACGCTAAATCATGCTCTGTTGATACGCTAAGTGTTAGCTGCCCCTCCTCAATAGTAATCTCTTTTACCTGATGTTCAACCTTTAATTTATCTCCACAACTAACAGAGAATATTGCAATGGCAATAATAGCCACAAAATTTAATAAGCGCATAATATTAATATTTATTAGTCGGTTAATAGGGCAAACGCACGAAAAATATTTTTAAGGTGCGCCCAAATTTCTAGTTTATTTTTACCTTCTCTACACCATCTATCTGCCTTAGCATATATAGAAGGCTCTCTATATTTGTACCCTCAGACACATTGAGTTTAACCGTTACAAGGGTTTTATCTTTATCAAACTCGTTAGTAATACTACGTAACTCTATACCAATATGTTGAGCTATCTCTTGTATATCAGTAGCGGTTACACTATTTCGGCTAACCATTGTGATAAGCATTTCACGTTTCGAGCTCTTATCAGAGTTATTCCATCTAGCCTCAATAACCCTATACGGATGGCGCTCCATCATATCCTTACCATTAGCACAACTCTTTTTGTGTATTGTTATGCCATTTAGTATTGTCACAAAACCAAATATATCATCGCCATAAATAGGAGAACAACACTGCGCAAAACGATAATCCATACCCTTAACATTATCTCCAAGGATAAGCATATTACCATCATCTTTCTCAATCTTATTTTTAGGTCTCTCTTCGCTAGTGCGTGGTATAATAACAGCAGGGTGCTCACCCGAGGCAAAGCGTGTAAGCACACCCTTAACGTCGGTCATTGGTATCTCTTCAAGAGCCAATTTGCGATAAAGCTCAACACCATTTTTTAGTTTATAGTGCTTACAAAGAGTAACAACAGCTATATCTAAATCTAACCCCAATTTCCAGTTCTTAAGTTTACGCTCCAGATTCTCTCTTCCTGCCTGAAACTCTTTCTGTTCAGCCTCACGAAGGAAAGATTTTATGCTTGACTTAGCCTTTGAAGTAACAACAAAATTGAGCCAATCAGCTCTTGGTGTCTGGTTTTTAGATGTAACAATCTCTACCAAATCGCCACTATGCAGAACATCACGTATAGTAGCGGGCTTATGATTTATCTTTCCCGATATACATCTATTTCCTATATCTCCATGTATATCATAAGCAAAATCGAGAATAGTAGCACCTCCACGCAATTTACGCAAATCACCTTTGGGAGTGAATACAAAAACCTCTTTTGCTTTAAGAGACATATTATTATCAAGCTCAATAGCATCACCCTTAGCCAAGTCAATACTCTCAACCATACTACGCAAACGCTCTAGCCACTGCTGCATATCCTCTTCGCCACTAACCACACCCTTATATCTCCAGTGTGCTGCAGCACCATTCTCAGCCGTCTCGTCCATACGCTCGCTACGTATCTGAACCTCTACCCATCGCCCGCTATCGGTAACAACCGTTGTGTGAAGTGATTCGTAGCCATTTGATTTAGGGATAGAAATCCAATCACGCATACGCTTAGGATTAGGCTTATAGAAATCGGTAACAACAGAGAAAGCATACCAACACTGCGCCTTCTCTTCTGCTGGTTCACAATCTATTATAATACGTATAGCAAAGACATCAAAAACCCCCTCAAAAGGGATATTGTTAGTTGTCATCTTACGCCAAATAGAGTATATAGATTTAGTACGCCCCTTTATCTTGAATTTAAGCCCTCTACGCTCTAACTGCTCTGTTATAGGGGCTATAAAATCTTTTATGAATAGGTCACGCTCTGCTGCGCTACTCTCTAGAGAGTTGCGTATTGAGTTATAATCCTCCTCTTCAAGATAGCGAAGAGCTAAATCTTCCATCTCCTGTTTAAGAGCATAATAACCTAGCTTATGAGCTATTTGCGAATAGATATAGAGACTCTCCCACGATTTTTTAGCCCTCTTATCAGGTGGGAAACTCTCTAAAGAGCGCATAACCTCAGTTCTATCGGCAACCTTAAGGAGTATGACACGTGGATTAACAGAGTATGATATAATCATATCTTTAAATTTATCCGCTTGGTCGTTACTCATATTGGTATTAACATCAGAGATATTATTCATCCCTAAAAGCACCTCGCACACCCCACTGCCAAACACTGCTGTTAGCTCATTAATATCCATAAGATTATAACGAGCAATATCATGTAAAAGAGCTGCCACTATCGTGGTCTCATCTAGCCTCATATCACGCATAACAATATCTGCCACGCCTAATGAGTGGTAGAAAAAAGGCTCTCCACTATATCGTTTTTTATCACCCAACACTCTATACGATAACTTTAAAGCTTCGTATATATTTCTGTATGACATCGCACTAAAATGAAACTCTGCGTACTTTAAGAATGATCTAATCTCTCTCATATCCGAACTATTTCAATATCATTATAATACTCTGCTAGATAGTTTTTAAAATAGTTATAACTATCCTCAGCAATAATTTTATCTGTGTCAAAATATGTGTTATATAGAACCATAGCCAACTCAACACCTCTATTTCGTAACACCTCAAGGCTTAAAAGAGTATGATTAATACTACCCAATCTTCCCGAAGTGACAAAAATAACTGGCATATTATGCTCTTGAATATAATCAAGCGTTGTATAGAGCCCTTTAAGCGGAACATGAAGCCCACCAGCACCCTCACTAAGAACTATATCATATCTGCTACTTAATATATCTAACGACCTCTCTATATCACTGAAATCTATCTCTTTACCATCTATCTCAGCTGCTAGATGTGGCGAAGCAGGGTATGAGAATACCACTGGCGAGGTCAAACCCTCTCTATCCTCATCACGTAACTCCTCACCCATCACCTCACGATGTATCTTTATATCAATCATATCCCCACCTGTCTGTATAAACTTATGGGTAATAACATTTAAGCCCCCATCAATAAGAAGAGAGGCTAGCTTTGCCGTAGCATAGCTCTTGCCTGCATCGGTATCTATTCCTGATATAAAATATACCCCTTTATCTAATTTCATATTACTTTTTTTTACCTATATAAAGTGTTGCTATCCCAAAACTCAGTTCACGTTTATAACACTCTTCTAGCCCAACACCCTCCATAACTCTCAAAAAATCATCTCCACACGGAAAGGTTAGCACCGAGTCTGGCAGATAACTATACGCCCCCGCACTTTTAGAGACCATCCTACCAATCAACGGAAGAACATTTCTAAAATAGAACAGATAAGGAACCGATATTAGTGTGTTACGTGGCTTAGAAAACTCTAAAATAAAAACTGAACCCCCACGCCTAACAACACGCACCATCTCAGAGAGACCCTTCTCTAGATTTTCGAAATTACGCACTCCAAACCCAACTGTTACAGCATCATAACTCTCATCGGCAAAGGGCATATCCAAAGCGCTACACTCTATTAACTCTATCCTCTCAGATAGACCCCTCTTAGCCATTTTTCTCTCTGCCACCTTCAACATATTGGGTGTTAGGTCTGCCCCAGTTATGTTGCACTCTCGTATCTTACGAGCAAGAGCAATCGCCAAATCGCCGGTTCCGGTTGCAATATCAAGCACTTTTTTAGGGGCTAAAGCCTTAACTTCTTTAACGGTCACTCTCCTCCAGCTACGATCTATACCCATAGATAATACATGGTTAAGCAGATCATAACGAGGTGCTATATCGTTAAACATCCCCCTTATTTTATCACTATCTTTTCTCATATTTCATTACAACCGTTGGTTTTACCCTGCTGATAAACATGGTAGTTATCCACTGAAAAAGGATAAGCACCGAAATTAACACTATATTAAGTGTGATAATATCGCCCCAATCAAAATGCACTGGGACACTATCAACCGAATACCCCTCAGGGTCTAGTTTTAAAATTTTAAACTTTTTTTGTATAGCCAGTAGTGCTAAAATAGTAACATTTCCTATTGCCATAGCTCTTAGCAATATGATAAGAGAGTTAATCATAAATACCATTCTAACACTCTTTTTTGTCATTCCTAACACTGTTAATACACCTATCTGATATATGTTATGCAGTAGCAGAATAAGTAGTAACGATACAACATTAATTATTCCAACAACCATCATAATTGTTATAATAACCAGCTCATTACTCTGCTGCAACCCTAACCACGAGAAAATTTGCGGATAATCATCTCTTATAGAGCGAACCATCAATCCAGCATCGCCATATTTAATATCTACAACACTGCAAAGTAGTTCATAACCTATGCTATTATCTCCGTCATATAACACCTCATAACCACCAATACTACTATTATCTACCTCAGCAATATATTGTGTGTTTCTTATATCGGTAATAATAAGACCCTTATCCACTGTGCCAACAGTTGAGTTATAGACCCCAACAACATCAAAACGCTCTCTCAGTGGTGGTTCTTCCATAAATACCACCTCTAACTTATCTCCGGTTGTCACTCCTAATTTACGAGATAGGTTATTTGATATAACTATCTCTTTAACCCTCTTCTCTTGATTAATATCGGGTACTCTTCCGCTTATCAGCGAATTGCGATAGAACTCTAACCGCTCACTATTGGCTATACCCTTGAGCATAACACCTGTTAAGATACTATCTTTACGAGCTAATCCACTCTGTGTGAGATATGGATAGATTGATAATCCAAGGGCTGTAATATCATTTTCCATTACCTCCTCTCTCTCAAAAGTGGCACCCTGCAACGAGCCAGCCCCATAGCTAACAATATTATAATCGGCAACAACACCCTTTACCTTACTCTCTATCTCATAGGTAAAACCATCTACAACGGCAACAGCAACAACCATAACCATTACAGATATAGCTATACTCACACTTGCCGTTATTATCATAGCTTTCGAGCCTCTAAAACCCCTAGCAAGCAGTAAGATAAGTGACAGGTTACTCAAAGATTTCATCACTCATGTAGTTATTACGAGATGATGAGTTACGATTAATCATCTCTCCTAAAAATCCTGAAAGGAATAGTTGCGAACCTATCACAACAGCTACTAGTGCAATAAAAAATAGAGGTTGATCTGTAATTCCACGTGGAACAACACCCTCTGCAAGAAGAGAGAGCTTCTCATAAATCAACCATATAACAATAGCACCGCCAACTAAAAACATAAGTGTTCCCAAGCTACCAAACAGATACATAGGACTCTTACCAAATCTTGTCATAAACATTATTGAGAGCAGGTCAAGATAACCTTTTATCATCCTCTCAATACCATATTTAGAGACCCCGAACTGTCTAGCACGATGCTCAACAACCTTCTCTGTGATTTTTTTAAATCCTGCCCTCTTAGCCAAAATCGGAATATATCGGTGCATCTCTCCATACACCTCTATACTCTTAACAACACATCTGCGATATGCCTTAAGCCCACAATTAAAATCGTGTAGCTTGATACCCGACACCACACGAGCAGTAAAATTAAAGAATTTACTAGGAAGAGTCTTACCTATTGGGTCGTGACGACGACGTTTCCACCCCGACACTATATCATTTTTCTCCTCTATTATCATACGATATAGCTCAGGAATCTCATCTGGAGAGTCTTGCATATCGGCATCCATAGTTATCACCACATCGCCTTGCGCCCTCTCAAACCCTACATAAAGAGCTGCCGCCTTGCCATAGTTACGAGAAAAGCTAACTCCTTTGATACTTGGGTTTTTATCTCTACACTTTCTTATCTCACTCCACGTAAGATCACTACTGCCATCGTTAATAAAGAGAACCTCATAAATAAAGTTATTCTCTCTCATAACACGCTCTATCCACTCTACTAATGGAGCGATAGACTCCTCTTCATTATATGCTGGTATTACTAATGATATATCCATTTATTATAAGTTTAAATCCTATATTGTTTATTAGAAACAGTTTCTTACACTTTTGTCTCATTGTCATCCATTATTATCAACGAACTCTTCTCATTAACAATAAATCGTTTATAGTATGAAAGAAGTATAGTTGTAAGCGGAAGAGCTATAATCATTCCGATAATACCCAACAACATACCCCATATTGATAGCGATAAGAGTATTATAGCTGGGTTAAGACCTGTGATTTTACCCATAATTTTAGGCACTAAAAACATATCTTGTATAATCTGAACAACTATTAAAACCCCTAGTGCCATACCAAAAACCAATAAGAAACTATCATCACCACCACTACTCTTAAGCAACGAAACCATGGCCATTGGGATAAGTCCAACCACCTGAAGATAGGGTACCATATTGAGTAATCCGATAAATAGTCCCAACACTAGACCCAATGGCAGTGATATAAGACTAAAGCCAATAGCTAAGAGTACACCCACACAGAGTGCCACAAGCGATTGCCCACGGAAATAGCGATTCATACCCTCTTTCACATCATCAAGAACCATATCTGTCCTCTCACGATACTTAACGGGAACTAACAAGCGAGCACCCTCAGATAGTGTCTCGAAATCGTTTGACAAGAAGATGAGATAAACAAAGGTTGCAAAAACAGTAAGTGTAGCATAGACAGCCCCCATTGATGTTGATATTATATCTTTAGCAAAGCTCCACCCCTTACTAGCCATATCAGATGTTAGCTCTATATTGCTTATATAATCTTTTATATATGCTGGTAGCGAACTCTTATTAATAAGCATTATAACTCTTGTTGTCTCCTCAATGATAACTGGAATAAATGTCCAACATAGTGCAAAAAGAGCTGCACTTATAGATATAACAACAATCAAAACAGATACTATCTTAGATTTAATTCGTGTTGTCTTTTGAACAAATAACACAATAGGATTAATAAGATAGGCAATGAACCACGCAACAAAAAAAGGAACAAGTGCTGAGCGAACATATAGTATGAGATAGAGCGCAATTATAGCAACTATAGCCCCTATCACTAGACGTGTTATCCTATCTAGGTCGTATGGTTTATTTCCTGAAAACATAATATTTTATTTTAATCGATTATTATAAACCCTATACCTCTTCTTAAAAATATTCAGACAAAAAGCTAAGTGAGAGAGTATTGTAGAGAATAACCCATAATGCGTTCTCATAACAACCCACCTCTCTTTGAGTGATTTCCATCTGTTTGTTGTGGTAGCACCACCATCCTCAAAAACTGATATAATAGAGTGGGTATTACTCACTGTTATACCCCCTTTAAGTGTATTTATCACCCAATCTACATCTGAAGAGTATCTATATTTCAAGTTATATTTCGGCACAACACTACGCCTCACTATTATTGATTGATGACACACTGTCATCCCTCGTCTAAAACTCTTCCAACGTAACATTTTAGGTGGTTTTTTGCTCCTCAAACCCAAAATACCTCCCTCTTGCGAAACAACAAGAGTATCACCGTAGTATAAATCAAAAAATTTCTCACTACCTAGAAAAATAGTGTCAAGCACATACTCATCAAAAGCTATATCCCCTGCATTAAGAAACCATATATAATCTCCCGTAGCAAGAGCCATACCTTTATTCATAGCGTCGTATATTCCTTTGTCTGGTTCGCTTATCCACTGCGTTATATCTAGATAATTCTCTTCTATAACTTTTTTCGTGCCATCTTTAGAGCCCCCATCAACAATAACATACTCTATATTAGGGTACTTCAACTCTCTAACACTATCTATAGTCTTAGCCAACGCCTCAGCAGCATTATATACAACCGTTATTATCGAAATTTTTGGTAAACTCATATCCCCTCTATCTCTCTGCTATTTTGCTAATATAATCTACCACCTGCTGCATTAACCATCTAGGTGTTGAAGTGGCACCACAAATACCAACACTATTAACCCCCTCTAATAACGAAGCATCAACATCTTCGCCACGCTCTATTTTATAACTATTACTATTTACACTCTTACAAACCTGATAAAGCACCTCTCCGTTAGAGCTCTCGCTCCCCGCAACAAAGAGCACCAAATCAAAACGCGGCGCAAATTCACGCAATAGAGGCTCTCTATTAGATACATTTCTACATATCGTATCGTGTATTGTTATGTTTTGTCCCCTCTCTTCAATTATAGATCTCATTCTGTTGAAAAGGGTAAGCGGTTGCGTTGTTTGCGAAAGGAAAAATATAGGCCTACTAAAATCTACCGACTCTATTAACTCCTCTTCACTCTGCACAATGATACATTTGTTATCTATCTGACCAGCCAAACCAACTACCTCAGCATGCCCCCTCTTACCTAGTATCAAAACCTGCCCATCTACCTCTTGCATCATATTATAGGCCTCACGAACCTGATTTTGCAACTTAGCAACAACGGGGCATGTAGCATCAACAATATTAAAACCCGAATTTCGAATCTTATCATAAACACAAGGAGGCTCTCCGTGTGCTCTAATAAAGATAGTATTACCTCGTACTTCAGATAGTTTATCAATAGTAATGCATTGCAACCCCATGTCACGTAGGCGATTAACCTCCATCTCATTATGCACAATATCACCAAGAGAGTTCACATAACCCTTCTCGCTCAACTCTCTCTCTGCTCGTGTGATAGCTCTAACCACCCCAAAGCAAAATCCTGAGTTATCATCAATAACTATCTTCATAATATCAACAAAACAATTTAACCGCTTTATTCTGAAACTACTTAACCTTAGATTTAGCCGCCTTAATGGTATTCTGCATCAGCGATATGATTGTCATAACACCTACACCACCAGGAACAGGCGTGATATAACTACATTTAGGAGCCACCTCATCAAATTTCACATCACCAACCAATCTAAAACCACTCTTACGTGTTGCATCCTCAATGCGGTGTATTCCTACATCTATAACCACTGCCCCTTCACTAACCATATCAGCAGTTAGGAACTCTTGCGAGCCTATTGCAACGATAATAATATCGGCATTACGAGTAAACTCTGCAAGGTTTTTAGTGCGTGAATGACACATGGTAACTGTACAATCGCCAGGGTCACCCTTTTGCGATAATAGGTTAGCCATAGGTCTACCTACGATATTACTTCTACCAATAACAACGCAATTCTTACCTGATGTTTCGATGTTATAATATCTCATTATCTCTAATATACCAGCAGGTGTAGCAGGTAGATAGCTATCAAGACCAATAATCATCTTACCCACATTCTCAAGGTGGAAACCATCCACATCTTTCATCGGGCTAATAGCACGAATAACTCTAGACTCATCAATATGTTTAGGAAGAGGTAACTGCACAATTAATCCATCCACATTATCGTCATTATTAATACCATCAATAGCAGCTAAAAGCTCCTCTTCAGTTATTGTATCCTCATAACGATAGATACGTGAATCCATACCCAATTCAGCACAACACTTCTCTTTGTGTCCTACGTATGTCATACTTGCTCCGTCATTACCAACAAGAATAGCTGATAAACAAGGACGCTTATGTCCAGCTGCAACTAATGCCTCAATTTCAGCTTTCATAGTAGCCTTAGCACTGTCTGCAACAATTTTTCCACTTAATAATTCCATAATATTATTGATTAATTCAACATTCGAACAAAGATAATAATTAAATTCTAATTACACAAAAAATTTTTCTATATACAAATAAACGAGGCGATTCACGAAACTCTGTTTTGTGAATCGCCCTGTTTCGGCTAAAACCACCGGTCTGGAAGACCGCCCGCCGGCGTGAGGCGAAAATGTTTTTATTTTTTGTACATAGCAGCGTCCGCCACCGCTAAAAAGAGATATTATTACGTAGAGTAACGGAGTGATAATATCTCCGGTGGACGCACGATTCGCTAGAATCGTTATTTTGTTATTATTGTTTTTTGTATCACTACCATATAGAGCTCCGATAGACTATCTTAACCCTCTTTTCTCAAGGCACCAATAGTACTTACCTACGTTTTTTGCGCATAGCGTTACCCATAGCACCACGCATCATTCCTTTTGCTCCGCCACCCATAACTGTTTGCATCATCTTTTTTGTCTGCTCAAACTGCTTAAGTAGTTTTGTAACATCTTGCTCTGTTGTACCCGAGCCTTTAGCGATACGTGCACGACGCTGCGCATTAATTATTGTTGGGTTCTCTCTCTCAGCCTTAGTCATTGAGTATATGATAGCCTCCGTGCCTTTAAACACATCATTACTAAGATCCATATCTTTAACCACCTTACCAAGACCTGGTATCATACCAGCTAAATCTTTAAAGTTACCCATTCTCTTGATTTGGTGTATCTGCGATAAGAAATCATCTAAACCAAAGGTGTTTTTACGTAGTTTTTTCTCCATACGCTTAGCCTCTTCCTCATCAAACTGCTCTTGAGCACGCTCAACAAGAGAGACAATATCACCCATGCCTAATATCCTATCGGCCATACGTTGAGGATGGAACGTATCAAGCGTCTCCATCTTCTCACCACTACTTACAAATTTAAGTGGCTTATCTACCACAGAACGTATTGATATAGCGGCACCACCACGTGTATCACCATCTAACTTAGTTAGAACAACACCATCAAAATCAATAACCTTATTAAATTCAGTAGCTGTATTAACAGCATCCTGACCTGTCATAGCATCAACAACAAAGAGTGTCTCATTAGGGTTGATAGCATTTTTAATAGCAGCTATCTCCTTCATCATCGCCTCATCAATAGCCAGACGACCTGCCGTATCCACAATAACAGTTGTGTAACCACCTGATTTAGCATGCTTAATAGCATTAAGGGCTATCTCAACAGGATTATTATTTCCTGTCTCAGTATATATATCAACACCTATCTGCTCTGCCAATACACGCAGCTGTTCAATAGCAGCAGGGCGGTAGACATCACAAGCCACCACAAGCGGTTTTTTACCTCGCTTGGTTTTAAGCATATTTGATAGCTTACCAGTAAATGTTGTCTTACCAGAACCTTGTAAACCAGCTATTAAGATGATATTAGGAGTACCCGACATATCAATATCAACAGCCTCTCCACCCATAAGTATAGATAACTCATCACGTACTATCTTAACAATCTGCTCAGCAGGCTTAACACTAAGAAGCACCTCTTGACCTATCGCCTTATCTTTTACCGTATCTATAAAGTTTTTAGCCACTTTATAATTAACATCGGCATCTACAAGAGCCCTACGCACATCTTTCAGGGTCTCTATGATATTTAATTCGGTAATTTTACCCTCACCTTTGAGGTGTTTAAACGACCTTTCTAACTTTTCACTTAAATTCTCAAACATTTCTCAATTATATTTGTTTTATTTTCAGAACCACAAAGTTATAAAAAAAAAACGATATTATAAAATTTGAACCTAATTTATTTTTGGGGTAGACTGAAAACCCTATATAGCAAAAATGAAGTGCTTACACCAAAAGCCATCAACCAAGCTATTTCTCAGATTTATTACTATCTTCACTCTGGATCTCGACTGATGCCTTGTGTAGCAACTCTAAAATACTGGTTACCAATTCAGGCCTAATCCCTAAACTCTCTCCTAAGGCTATACGATTATTAAGCATCTGCTCCCAACGATTTAGTTGTAGTATCTTTATGCCATTCTCTCTTTTATAGGCCCCTATATCTTTTGATAGATTCATTCTGCGTGCTAGAAGTTTCATTAGCTCTTCATCAATCATATCAACCTCACTTCTAAACATAGCAAGTTCACGCATTTGCTCCCCTTTTTTGGGTATCTCGCTACTAGCACATAACCCACACATCATCTCATTATAACTCTCGGGTGTTAGCTGTTGCGCCGCATCACTCAGAGCCATATCGGGATTATTATGCACCTCAATCATCAAACCATACATATCTAAATCAATAGCCTTTTGCGCCACAATAGGCACTAACGAACGTTTACCAGCTATATGGCTAGGATCGCAAATAATGGGTATATCAGGAAACAGCGAACGAAATTCAAGAGCGGTGCTCCAGCGTGGGTCATTACGAAAAAGCCCCCCCGTAGAGGTAAAGCCACGATGAATAGCAGCTAGTTTAGTTACCCCAGCCCCTAAAAAACGCTCTATCGCCCCAGCCCATATCTGCAAATCGGGCGAAACAGGGTTCTTAACCATAACCATTAAATCGGTGCCTGATAATCTATCAGCAATATCCTGAACATAAAAAGGATTAACAGTAGTACGTGCCCCTATCCACACGCCATCTAAACCATACTCTAACACTTTATCTATATGTTCGGGCGTCGCTACTTCACAAATAATAGGTAATCCAGTACGCTCTTTAGCCTCACACAGCCACTCAAGGGCAACCTCTCCCACACCCTCAAACATATTGGGGCGTGTACGTGGTTTCCACACACCTGCACGCATACAATCGGTATGCCCACCTGCCTTTAACCCTTCAGCAATAGCTATTATCTGCTCTCGACTCTCGGCACTACATGGCCCTGCTATTTTTTTTGGAATAGTACTCTCTTTATAGCTCATATATATTTTTTTACCAAGGCAAACGCACGAGAAATATTTTTAAGGTGCACCCATATTTCTGGTTTATTTTTTCTATAAATTACGCTTTTCTTGCGTTTGCCCTCTATTCTCTACCAATAAATTTGCTCTGCTCCTCTCGCAGCAAGATAATCGTTACATATACTGAAATGTTTGCAATCAAAAAAGCCCCTACGTGCTGAGAGTGGTGATGGATGCACCGATTTTAACACAAGATGTTTTGAGGAGTCGATTGTCACCCCCTTCTTCTGTGCATGCGAGCCCCACAACATAAAAACTATACCCTCACGCCTCAGAGAGAGAGCAGAAATAACGCTATCCGTAAATTGTTCCCACCCCTTTTTTTGGTGCGAACATGGCGTGGCTGCCCTTACTGTAAGTGTGTCGTTAAGAAGCAATACCCCCTGCTCTGCCCATCGCTCTAGAGAGCCACTCATAGGCATATCAATAGCTAAATCTTTATCTAAAGACTTAAATATATTACGAAGTGATGGCGGAAATTTAACACCCTCATCAACCGAGAAAGATAGCCCATTAGCCTGCCCCTCACCATGATATGGGTCTTGCCCTAAAATCACAACCTTAACACTCTCAAAAGGGGTTAGCTTAAAGGCATTAAATATCTTATTCATAGGAGGATATACCAAATTATTTTGATACTCGCTATCTACAAATGCAGTAAGATTTTTAAAATACTCTTTCTCAAACTCATCAGAAATAACAGCTTCCCATGAGCCCCCAATATCTAGAATCATTACTCTATTTCTTTAATTAATATCTCACTCATTATACGCTTGGGCACAAAATGGTTGCGGTTCTCATCACGATAATATTTTGTCTCATCATCAACCACATCAACTATCGCTATATTTTCGTTAGGATAGCCTAATCCCAATATAAGAGCTGGCTCAAGAGCCTCCGTAGCACCCAAATCAGGCAGTTTATCACGGAATATAGTGGCTAATATCGTACCACCTATCCCCATCTCAGCTGCCGCCATCATCATAGCATAAGATACAATACCCTGATCCCATAATGAGTTAGGGGCTATTGCTGTATCATTATATATCACTATATATGCTGTTGGACGCTCTCCCATAGTGGGTTTACCATCCACCAAAGAGCTTGCCCATCCCGTTGCATCAAGAAGCTTTTCGCAAAGCTCTGGATTGGTAACAGTTATATATTTAAGTGGTTGTCTGTTACGTGTTGAAGCTGTTAGGCGTGCCACCTCAACCATATATCTAAGTTGTTCTAGTGTAACAGCACGGCTTTCATCAAAACGACGCACCGAGCGACACCCACGAACCAATTCAAGAATATTCATATATATAAAATTTAGTTATTGATATCTGGCAAAATAGCCCTGTTCCTCTCCTTTTGAGTAGACAAAGCGATTCATATCTATATCCCACTCAAGATGGGTGTAGTCAAAAGGAACAATAATCTCTCCGATACGATTAATTGCTCCGAACTTACCCTCTAACTCGCACACCGAGACCTCTTCTCTGAAATCTGTAACCGAGTCGTAGGTAGGCTCTATGATGATATTGAATTTATAATCTACAAACCCAAATTTATGTGTCTCATTATCTAAAAAGGCTATACGGCTCTCAGCATGCAGACCTGTTATTTCATACCTATCATCCTCAAAACGCTTAGCACTATGCTCTACATTGGTATTTGCAAAGTGATTAATTGCCTCAATAATTGAGGCTCTTTCAACACTACCAATAACCCCACGTAGTGCAGAGCAATCTATTTCGCAATGCATTTTAGCAACATCCATTACATACCATAGCCAATTAAGATAGTCATCTGAGAGGTATAAATCAGCTCTACGAATATCAAACTTATCTATCATAACCTCATAGCTAACATCTCCTTCAACCTTTGTGTAGCTATCTATCGAGGCACGGACTAAAGAACCAATAAGGAAATTGATAAAAGCAGTAGATTGTTTATTCGCTACTAAAGCACCATGCGAAAGCATTGCGTTATTGATTAATGATATTGATATTTTTGAGGCATTACTATTGTATCTAAAATCTTTATAACTCAGTAAATCGAAAATAGCCCCTCTATCAATAATACTATTAATGGTAGTGGCTAGTGCTGGCAGTAGGTTACTATCACCATCGCACTCTTTTGTATACTCTGTAATTGATGGAGAGGGAATATCAAACATAACCACCCCTGCACTACTAATAGATTGATTATCTATCGATATAACAGTAAGTTCTTTCGGCAGATAGAGTAATTTATCTATAAATAGTGGTTCTCTCTGCTCGACAGTATTAAGCGATGATATATATTGCTCACTACGCTCATTATCCTCGTCAATTAATACCTTTAAAACAACATCTTTACCGCCATATTTTATGATATAACTAACACTATATTTATCTGAAGAGTATTGTGTTAGAACCTCTCCACACTCTATCTCTTTCAGAGACTTAAAACGCTCTTTGCTATGATATAGAGCATCTTCTATTGATAAAATCGAGATCTTTGACATAATTTATAGTAGCCTATTAAAAATCTTGGTTAATACTAAGTGTTCCCACCTGAAGAATAGCTGTTAATTTCTCTAGTGATGCGTTATATGATACCGAACGAAGTGGCGTGACACCATCATAATCGATACCGCCTGCACTCTTTAACATACTACACATAGAGTGCGGAAGCTCTGAAGACATCTCATAAAGCAGTTTAGCATTTGAGCGACTATCTAATCCATCACTAGATGATGGGAATAGTATAGAACCACCCTCTCCACCATTTCCAATATGTATATTAGATAGAATAACACCCCCACGTGTGCCATTAAGCTGTTTTATTCTGTTAGCAATCTCTAGTAGCTCTTCATCCTCTGAGTCTGTTGCGTTACCATCTGTAAGGTGCGTTATAAGAACCTGCGACACAGATTCGCCACGTGCAGATAGCCATTTAGCAACCTCTTGCCTTGTATATGCAAGAGCCTCATACATAGGTGTCTCTCCAGATGGAGATATTGTTACAAAATTGTATGCCACCCTCTTATACTCTGTTGAGATACCACCTAAGCTAACCTCTCCGCTATACTCGCACTTATCATAATTTGCACTAACCAACTCATTAACTGAGGCATATATTCTGTCGTTAGAGGTCAAACCATCTAAAAGCGAGACTACCCCACTGCCATTATAACCAATTACCATTATATCAAAATACTCTTTATACTCGCCCCCTCTGTTGCAACACAAAAGATGTTCTGTAATAGCAATATTAACTATCTGCGATATAACGTCGCATTTACGTCTATATCTATTCTGATACAATACCTTCTCTTCTAAGGAGCTAGACATATCCACTACAAAGCAGATAAGTGCCTTTTTTGTTGTTGTAATTGGTGTAATCATAGTTATCTAATTAATGTTTGGTATTTATTGTTGTCCAGTAAAAAAACCTTAGTAACTGCCGGTCTACCAAAATTGGATTTAGGTACGTTTTAGGGTAGATATGACGTGCATAAATTCAATCCTCGGGTTTGCCAGACACTACTATTTGGTATTATCTCTGTAATCTGTTACCTCTATATCATCACGCTCTTCTGGGTTGAATGTAAAGTAATCACTTGTCTTTTTCCCCTTAATAGTAAAATCCATTATATCAAATGTAACACGTTTACTCTCTCTACTCACATACGACACCTTAACAAGTTCCCCTTTATCGTTAAAATATACATCTATAACCTCAGCAACATAGCTCTTCTCTTTACCTTTTAGATTTTTATATGTGGCACTATGCTCAAAACGAAATCTTGTTAATTTACCACTCTCTTTACCCTGCTGGGTCATTATATAGTTTATATTCTCTGCTATCCATAAGAAAATATCACGCACACTATCATCATCGGGTTTAATATACTCTATATCAACCCTCTTACGACGACTATTATATGTGTAACGCACCCCCTCACGTTCAAAAATCTCCACTTTATCGTTCTGAGACATATATACACCTGAAGCACCTATCGACACAACACCCTCTCCCGCTGCACTCTTATATCTAAACGAAAAATCATCAACCCCCGACACACTCTCAATAAATTTATTAAGAGCTGTGCTATCAGCAACCTCAACCATCTCTTGTGCCCTCACATGGCTAGAGACAATTATAAATAGAAGTACTAAAAACGCTCTCATCTAGTCTGCATTAAAAGGGTTATTATCTAAATCATAAAGCAATAGCTCTAACGAACTTAAATCCATTATACGAACCTCTCTTGGCTTAGAGCCCTGCTGCTTACCCACAATACCAGCCTTCTCAAGCTGATCCATAATACGCCCTGCTCTGTTAAAACCTATTGAGAAATTACGCTGTATTGTTGATGCAGAACCCTGCTGATTGGTAACCACATATCTAGCTATCTCATCAAAAAGAGCATCACGCTTTGATAATATTGCACCAGCTTCATCTCCTTTTGAGGCACTCTCAGGCACATAGTCAGGTAGTATCATAGGCGAACCAAAACCAGCCTGATCACCCACAAAATCGGCTATACGCTCTATCTCAGGAGTATCAACAAAGGCACATTGCACACGAGTAACCTCGCCACCTACCGAAACAAGCATATCTCCACGACCTATTAGCTGATTAGCACCCGTTGAGTCAAGAATAATCTTAGAATCTATTGAGGTCATAACCCTAAAGGCAATACGTGCAGGGAAGTTAGCTTTGATAACTCCGGTAATAACATTAGCCGCTGGACGCTGAGTAGCGATGATAAGGTGTATTCCCACCGCACGAGCAAGCTGTGCTATACGTGCAATAGGTGTCTCTATCTCCTTACCAGCTGTCATGATTAAATCAGCAAACTCATCTATCACAACAACTATATAAGGCATAAAACGGTGCCCTTTATTAGGGTTAAGTCTACGGTTACGGAATTTATTATTATACTCGATAATATTTTTAGCTCTAGCTGTCTTTAGTAGCTCATATCTATCATCCATCTCCATACACAGTGAGTTAAGGGTATATATAACCCTCTGTGTATCTGTAATAATAGACTCTGGCTCATCCTCCATCTTAGCTAAGAAATGATTTTCAAGAAGAGTGTATAGAGATAGCTCAACCTTCTTAGGGTCTATCATAACGAACTTAAGTTCTGAAGGGTGTTTTTTATATAGAAGCGATGTGATAATAGCATTAAGACCCACAGACTTACCCTGCCCCGTAGCTCCCGCCACCAACATGTGAGGCATCTTAGCTAGGTCAAGTACAAAATTGTGGTCTTGTATGGTTTTACCCAAAACAATAGGCAACTCAGCATCACTATCTTGGAAAGTAGATGATGTGATAGCGGTGTACATAGATACCACCTCTTTATTTTTATTTGGCACCTCAATACCTATTGTACCCTTACCTGGCATAGGTGCAATAATCCTGATACCTAGTGCAGATAAACTTAAAGCTATATCATCTTCAAGATTCTTTATTTTAGAGATTCTCACCCCATCCTCAGGCACTATCTCATAGAGAGTTACAGTAGGCCCTACCGTAGCCCTAATGCTCTTAATGGCAATAGAGAAGTTTTGAAGAGTATTTAATATTCTCTCTTTATTTTCGTGTATCTCAGCCTCTGTTATCTTAGCCCCCGACTGTCTATCTTCAAGAAGTTCAAACGGCGGCAGTTGATAGTTAGCCAACTCGAGAGTAGGGTCAAAAAGAGTTTGGTCTATTTCATCAGGATTAAGAGCCTCACTATCAACCTCTATAATCTTACTATCGCTATTCTCTGATTGAACAACCTCAACATCCCTACCAACAACTATCTCGAACTCGCTAGGGTTAATATCGCTACTATGTGTTCCTTGACGCTCTTGCTCGTCTGCGGTTGGAATATTAAATGTGAATGGTACATCATCTGTTGATTTATCTTCACTCTTAGGCTCAACAGTAACGCTTTCACTATTTCCAATAGTGAAAGGTATATCATCAAAGCTCTTCTTAGGTTTATCAACAACAGGTGCGTTAATAGGCTCTAAATCCTCTTTTACCTTCTCCTCCTTGATTATATCCTTAACAATCTCATCCTCTTTCTTAATCTCAGCAACAACTGCCGCTGAAGGCTCTTTGTTGCCCTTTGATTTACCAACAAATATGGTAGTAATGATTGATATGATAACTTTATATATTCCCTCAAACAGTATAAAACTCTTTGGAAATGTGTATATTGTCCAGATAAATGCAGTAACAATAATAAGCAACACACACCCCACATTACCAAAATAGTTATTGAGATATTTTGTAAACATAAGCCCAAAACCACCCCCTAGTGATGTTCCGAATATAGCCCCTAAATCAGTGGATACCAATGTAGCTGCCGACGACCATATAATAGTTCCCGTTGTCATTGATAGCGCCACCTTAATAAACAGCATATTTTTTCTATACACCAAGAAGAACGACATAAGAATCACAGCAAGTGGAATAAGAAGCCCAAATATACCAAACCACTCACTAACAAGCAGGTGCGCCAATTTAGCACCAACAGTACCAGCATCATTAACAACCGTCTCCGCTCCAGTAACAGCTCCCACAAGTGCCGACTGGTCTTGCTTCCAACCTAAGATATACTCAACACACGCAACAATTGCATAGGTACAAACAGCTGCTATTACAATTATTGTTATGATGTATATATTACGCTTGGTTGTCTTACTGATTCCGCTATCCCTCTTCACTGGCGGTTTCTGTGCACTCTCTTTACCTTTGGCTATCGCCCCCTTCATAGCTGCATTTCTCTCTGCACTACTGCGTGTGGTGGTTGATGTGCTCTTGCTACGTGTAGTAGTTGATGCAGTTGACGCACCTCTTGTAGTGGTTGTAGTTGCTGCCTTTTTTGTTGGGTCAGCCCCAGCCCTAGTGCCCGCTGGACGTCTATTTTGTTGTTCTTGTGCCATCTATATCTATTTTGTTATAATCGTTGTATCTACTTTTAATAAAATCGAGGTACTCATCGCCACCTGCCGAGGCAATAAATTGAATATCGCCCTCGCTATCCCCCTCATTTAGTTTAGAGTCTCTTATAAGTAACTCTTTAACCCTTCGTGCTATTGCAGGGGCAGGGTTAATAATCTCAATATCTCTACCGTTAATAATTTTCTCTATTGCCGAAGTGAGAAAAGGGTAGTGTGTGCACCCTAGTGCCAAACAATCTATACCCTCATTAATAAGTGGTTCTAAATAACCACGTAATAGCTCATAACATCTCTGGCTATCTTCGTTGCCCTCTTCTATTAGCTCAACCAATCCTTTGCCTGATATTTCATGAACTATCTGCCCATCTCCATAACGCTCTGATAGTTTACCAACCTTATTTGATGAGATAGTACCCTCAGTGGCTATCACCCCTACTACCCCACTCTTTGTATGTTCAAGTGCTGGCTTAACGGCAGGCTCTGTGCCCACAAACTCAATATGCTTATATTTATTACGAAGATAATCTATTGCATTTGTAGTTGCAGTATTGCAGGCTATAACTATTATCTTAACATCTAACGATAACAGATAATCTACAACCTCGCAACAACGTGCCACTATCTCATAGCTACTCTTATTGCCATAAGGGCAATATTTTGAGTCGGCAAAATATATAATCTCTTCATACGGCAAGAGAGAGACTACCTCTTTAAGAATAGTCACTCCCCCCACGCCTGAATCAAACAGTGCTACCTTGCTCATACTGTTGATTATTTTATAACCTGAGTCTCTTTATCCAAAACTCAGGTTTGTATGTATTAATGTCAATTATGGCTTTACCCACTTTGACAAAATTTATCCGATTTTTTTAGTTTACACTAATATCGTTTTGGTTCTTACTCAACCTCCCAGGTATCTCCACTGTTAAGTAGGTCATCCATGCAACGAATCTTTGATTGAGCAACAATATCCTCAACCTGATTCTTTAGGTTCATCTCATAAGTTGAATCGACCACCGAACGGATAACACCTAATGCCACTGGGAACTCTGGTGCTTTCATAGCTGCAAGCATCATGTGCACACCCGAATCAGGGTTATTAGCATCATGCACTAATATATCCTCTTTAGTCCAACCACCCTCACCGATAGTAACTATCTTAAGGTTAAGTCCCTCTAATACAAGACCTTTATTTTTTTCTTTACCGAAAATCATTCTTTCTCCGTGACGTAGAACTACTGTTCTATCAGCACGCACTGACTTATCAGCAAAATCTTTGTGTGTATCCTCATTGAAGATAACACAATTTTGCATTATCTCTGTTACCGAAGTACCATCATGACGAGCCGCTGCTACAAGACACTCAACAGTTAAATCAACCTCAACATCAATAGAGCGTGCAAAGAAAGTACCACGTGCTCCTAACACCACCTCACCTGGAGTAAATGGGTGCTCGAAAGTTCCAAACGGAGATGTCTTTGTCTTGATACCTAACTTAGAAGTAGGCGAATATTGTCCTTTAGTAAGACCATAAATCTCATTATTAAATAGTAAGATATTTAGGTCTATATTACGACGGATAGCGTGAATAAAGTGGTTACCACCAATTGCTAACGCATCACCATCACCAGACACCTGCCATACAGATAGCTTAGGATTAGCAACCTTAACACCAGTAGCAATAGCTGCCGCTCTACCATGTATTCCGTGAAATCCGAAAGTACGCATATAGTAAGGGAAACGAGAAGAACATCCAATACCTGAGATGAACGCAAATGTCTCTTTCTGATAACTTGGCACCTCCGCAACTAAAGGAAGTGCTTTTTGTACTGCATTTAATATGAAGTGGTCGCCACAACCTGGACACCATTTAACCTCTTGATCACTCTTAAAATCTTTAGGAGTAAATCTTAAATTTGATATATTATTCATAATACTACTACTCTTCAAACAATTTTTCGATATTCTCTTTTAACTCAATGATAGTGAATGGCTGTCCCTGTATCTTGTTATATTGTAGATATTGGAACTGCTGGAATGTCATACGCAGATAGTTTGCTAACTGACCAGCATTAAGCTCGCACACAATAATCTTATCATATTTAGATAATATCTCTTCAAGATTCTTAGGAAGTGGGTTTAGATAACTTATATGACAAAGCGATACATCACGCCCTGCTGCACGAAGCTCAGTAACAGCAGATACTAAATGTCCGTAAGTTCCTCCCCATCCAACAACTAGAACCTTACCTCCATCAACAGAACCGATAACATCCTGCTCTGGAATATAATTAACAACACGATCAACCTTCTCTTGACGTAGTTTTGTCATAACCTCGTGGTTCATAGGATCGTGCGAAACTGTTCCCACACCATCTTTCTTTTCAAGACCACCAATACGGTGCTGAAGACCCTTAACACCTGGGAATGCCCATCTACGAGCTAAACGCTCTTCATCACGAAGATAAGGTTGGAAAGGCTCTGCGCCATCCTCTCTTGCAGGCTCAACTGGCGGTGTAATAGTTGGATAATCACTCATTGATGGTATTCTCCAAGGCTCTGAACCGTTAGCTACAAACGCATCAGTTAATAACATAACTGGTGTCATGTGCTCCATAGCTATCTTACTAGCCACAAACGCCTTATCGAAACAGTCTGACGGAGTATTAGCTGCCATAATAACCATCGGACACTCTCCGTTACGACCCCACAATGCTTGATATAAATCAGACTGCTCTACCTTTGTTGGAAGACCTGTTGATGGCCCTCCACGTTGCACGTTTACAACAACAAGAGGAAGTTCTGTCATAACAGCCAATCCTAAAGCCTCTGATTTAAGAGATAAACCAGGTCCAGAAGTGGTTGTAACAGCAAAATTACCTGCATAAGCAGCTCCGATAGATGTACAGATACCTGCTATCTCATCCTCTGCCTGAAGAGTTTTAACTCCTAAATCTCTACGCTGAGCAAGATACTCTAAGATACCAGTTGCAGGAGTGATAGGGTACGAGCCACAGAATAGTGGACGTCCACTCTTCTCACTTGCAGCTATTAAACCCCATGCAGTAGCCTCATTACCATTAATACTACGGTAACGACCTTTAGCAACCTCTGCCTTACTTACTTTGTATATATTTGAGAATGTGTGCGTATTTGCTGCATAGTTAAAACCAGCCTTAAGAACAAGTTTATTAGCCTCAGCAACTACCGGTATCTTCTTACCAAATTTTTTATCAATGAACGCCTCAGTAAAATTAAGAGGTTTATCACACATAAAATAGCAGACACCTAAAGCAAACATATTCTTGCACTTAGAAATAGATTTATTATCTATCTCTAGCCCTGCACACGCATCTTTTGTCATTGATGATATTGGAGCATGCACTATATTATAACCAGTTAGGTTAAGCTCCGCAAAAGGGTCTTTAGTTTTAAAACCTGCTCTCTCTATATTTTTCTCAGTGAAAGCATCTGCATTAATGATTATAGTAGCTACCTTCTTCAACCATATATGGTTAGCAATTAGGGCTGCTGGATTCATTGCAACAAGTATATCACAATAATCTCCTGGGGTATTTACTTTGCCACTTCCAATATGAACTTGAAAGCCCGATACACCGCTCACAGTACCTTGTGGGGCACGTATCTCAGCAGGGTAATCTGGAAATGTAGAAACATCATTGCCTAAATAAGCCGATGTCTCAGTAAATAGCGTGCCGGTCATCTGCATCCCGTCTCCCGAGTCTCCAGAGAATCTAATTACTATATCCTCTACGACATTCTCGATTCTATCCATAATCTCTCGTTTTGTAAGTTTTTATATACCTCATAATTTATGAGGGGTTAGTTTAACTTATATAAATTAATCTATTTATACTATTCTCTATTCTCTTTGATAGCAACTTATACTATACCTCTTAAATTTTTGTTAAGAATTTGGGTTCAAAACTAATAGTTTATTTTTTATTATGCAAACAAAATCGAAAAAAAATTGTTAATTCTTTGCAATAACCAATTATTGGTCGTTATTTTCTCCTCCTAAAAAATTATCTAAATCTATCTCAAACACTTTTCCATCCTCAAAAGCAAAGGTGCGAGAGGGGTATCTTTCAATGATAGACATATCATGCGTAGCTATTATAACACTTGTTCCCATTGAGATAATATCCATAAATAACTCCATCACCTCCTCTGCTGCTACAAAATCGAGATTACCCGTAGGCTCGTCGGCTAGAATCAACTCAGGATGGTTGATAAAAGCCCTTCCCACTGCTAATCGTTGCTGTTGTCCTCTTGATAGGCGGTGCGGCTGCTCATAGGCCATATGTGTCAATCCAACCAGCTCAAGCATCTGCTCTATACGCTGTTTTATCTCAGAGGTACGACGCCAACGGGTAGCCTTAAGCACAAATTCAAGATTTGAATATAGGTTCCTATCGGGTAACAGTTGGAAATCTTGAAACACAATACCCAATTTACGACGTAGATAAGGCACTTGACTCTGGCGCAAACGCTCTAGATTATAACCTGCCACCATGCCCTCGCCATTATACATTGGTATCTCGCCATAAAGCATCTTAAGTAGCGAACTCTTGCCACTACCTATCTTTCCAACAAAATATATCAACTCGCCACGTCCAACCTCCATATTAACATCGGTTAATACTATATCAGATGATGAACGACCTTTTCTTGAGTGACACACAGTAGCCTCACGCAAAGAAATAATACTCTGTTCCATAATATTTATTTTTTTATTCCGTCCTTTTTTATTAATCCATGCGTATATTTATGCCTTTCGCCTTCTTACGATTACGATAGTGACGAGAGGTGCCCTTCTCTCCAAACCCTATCTCATCCCCTGCATTTACTATCCTCTCAAATAGGCTCTTATCCTGCACATCCAAACAATCTTCGCTAATCGGTTTATTTTCATATAACTTATATTGTGCACGTGTAGTAACAGGTGTTATATTTGGCATTATAACATTAGCACCCGCCCATAGCGCCTTTTCACGCCCCGTAGGGTCTATCGCTTGCAGTGCCGTTGTAGCCGCTATATTTATAGTAGGCATAACAATACGAAGTGTAGCTACCATACGTAGAGTCATCTCAAAACGCTCTTCTATACTCCATAACAGACCATCATATTGTGATAGAGGGGCATCGCAATGTGACAAATAGGGCCCCATACCACACATATCTATATTCATAGATTTAAAAAAGAGGAGATCTTCAACCAAATTCTGTTTTGTCTGAAAAGGGAGACCTATCATCACCCCGGTACCCACCTGATAACCAGTATCTCTGAGTGTGTGAAGTGCCTCTATCCTCGACCTATAACTATGTAGCGAGTTATTTGGATGAATCCTATTATATAACTCTTCATTACTACTCTCTATGCGCAGAAGATACCTCTCAGCCCCCGCCTTAAACCACTCTTCATAGGTCTCACGGCGTTGCTCTCCTAGAGATAGTGTAACACCTAGCTCTCCGTTACTCATCTCTTTTATCTTGTGAAGTAATCTGGTTATTCGGGCGGTGTGCTCAGTTGAGACCATCTCTCCAGATTGAATAGCTATACTTCCATATCTATTCTCATAGGCATACCTAGCAGCAGATAACACCTCATCATCGGTTAGCGAATACCTCTCTACATTACTATTATCTTTACGGATACCGCAATATAAACAGTTCTTGATACAGCTATTAGACAACTCAATAAGACCACGCAGATATGTAACATATCCAACATAGTCCCCCTTTATATTATGGGCTCTCTCCAACAGTGTCTCATCCTCTAAGAGTAGAAACTCAACCTCTTCACGCTCGTATTTTGTCATTGCCTTATCAATTTAGGTCGGGCTAAAGCTCAAACCTTTATTTGCATTTATTGTAAACTTCAACCACCTGAGGTAATAGTAGCTCTCTATCGCTATTTATTATCAGGAAATCAGATAACTCATTGCGCTCATTATCACTCATCTGTGCAGCTATACGCCTACGCACAATATCATCCCCAACGCCATCACGCCTAACAACACGTGCCACTCTGCACTCTATATCAGCAGTTACAGCAACAACACTATCTACAAACCTATTAAAACCACTCTCAAAAAGTATCGCAGACTCTATGATAACCAATTTATCACTATTCTCTTCGGCATAACAGATAAAATCACGTGCCACAGCTGGGTGCACCAATCCATTAAGCCTCTCACGTGCCTCACTACATGAAAATATTTGTGCTGCAAGATACTCTCTATTAAGCGAACCATCTTCACAGTATGAGTCATCACCAAAACTACTCTTTATCTCGGCTATCAAACCGCTATCGGTAACCATAAGCTCTTTAGCCCTATCATCAGAGCGATAGACGCACGCCCCTAATAGCTCAAAAATAGCAGCCACATAGCTCTTGCCACTCCCTATTCCGCCTGTTAATCCTACTCTCATAACTAAAAACCTCCGTTATATACAACCACATGAGATGGTCTCTGATTACGAATCTCAACACCCTCTGGAAGACCATCAAACTGCACTATATGCATATTTTTATCACTATTTTTATACTCTGAAAGATCTATATAAGCCTCTATCTGTTCAGGTTTAAAATCGTGATATATCTCCTCTGCTATATTAAATGTAACCTCAATAGTTTCGGGTAACACCTCATAAATAGAGAACATATCCCCCTGTATAACAATAGGCATAGTAACTTTACGCTCTACATATCTAGCAAAACGCATATAGTATTGAATTACATCTCTACTAAACTGTATATTTTCAATAGGTAACAGCTCTAGTTCTCCTGTCACACTACTCTTCTTACTCTCTATCTTCACAGGGTAGGTGGTAACAGATGTTATGGCATTAACCTTATCAATAGGCCCCGTTATTGTTATATAGGTAGGATCAGTCACTACATCCCCTATTGGCATATAGTAACCACTACTCTTTATATTTACTATTGGAGTGATAGGCACCTGCTTTGTTGTTTGCGTTAATGCCTTAAAAACGATGTCATCAGAGTAAATATTATCTATAACAACTCCATTTACCTTATTACTGATAACCTTTTCAAGCGACGACACATTGATAACATAGTTACCCTCAGATGATTTTTGTGGTTGTAGCTCAGAGGTATTAATCCTTATTGTAGAGCCCATCTTACTACGCCATATACCAAAGCCACTACCCGTAACCTTGCAATCTATATCATAAATCTTAGACTCTTCTAGCTCATTATCTGTTGAGTCGCTAACAAGTGCCCCCGTAATTTTAACAGGATAGGTAACCATAGTTGTAAAATTACCTGATAGAGTATATAAAAACCATGCAGTAAGAGAGATAATAAAAGCAACAGCGAAGACCCTATCATTAACCTGTTTTTTAACATAGCGGTAGATATTGCCCACACCATCCATTAGCATCTTAGCCTCTGGTAGCTCTTTTATATCCTTTATTTTTTTTGACATCTATAAACTAGTTTTGTAGTTCACTTCTATATTCAGAGAAAATTTTTGACTTAGAGATAAAACCCAAATATCTCCTCTCATCAGATGTAACAACAGGCAGATTCCAGCTACCACTACTATCAAACTTATCAAGGATAACAGCAATGCTATCATCTTCAAGAATAACGGCAGGTGGCACAGACATATAATCTGAAACCTTATGTTCATCTAGCATCTCTGGATGAAATATATCTTTACGTATATCATCAAGAGTTAAATACCCTATCAGATTACGTGCCTCATTCACAACGGGATATAGGTTACGTTTACTCTCAGCAACCACCTCAACCATATCTCTAAGTGTCATATCTCTGTGCACCGTTGTAAAATCACACTCAATCAATCTGTTTATATCAAGATATAGTAGTGTTCGCTCTTTACTAAGGGTTACAGTATCGCCCTTCATAACAAACTCTCGTGTGTAGACCGAATAGGGAGCATGATAGTAGCTAATAGCATACGATATGGCAGCCACCAACATAAGCGGCACAAATAACTCATAACCCCCTGTTATCTCAGCAATTAGGAATATAGCCGTTAATGGCGAATCCATAGCCCCCGACATAACACCAGCCATACCCACAAGCACAAAACATACGATAGGTAAATCTAGCCCAAAAATAGTATTAATAACATAGGCGGTAAAGAACCCAGTAAATGCCCCTAGGAAGATAGATGGCGCAAAGACCCCTCCTACACCTCCTGCGGCGTTGGTACACGCCATAGCTACCGATTTAAAGATAATAATAGCTGCAAGAAAACCAATAACCACCCAGTTATTATCTTTAAAATCACTAAATAACGAATTATCAAATAGCGAATCTATATTTCCGCTAAGAAGTGTTGTTATCGAGTCGTAACCCTGCCCATAAAGTGGAGGAAGAAGTCCAACCAATATACCTATTGCACTACCGCCTATTATCCACTTAATATACTGTTTTTTAATCTTTTTAAACCAACCCTCTATCTTACTAGAAGACAAAATAATATAGTATGACACATAACCACTGATAATACCTAAAATGATGTAGAATGGCATATCTTTTACCGCTACTGGCGATGCCGCTAGCTCTGTATGGAATACGGGTACCGCATCGTGTATCATATAGGTTAATACGGTTGATGTAACAGCCGCTATAAGTATAGGTATCATAGATGATATAGCCATCTCAATAAGCAGAACCTCTAACACAAAGACCACCCCCGTAATAGGAGCCTTAAAAATAGCTGCTAAGGCTGCCGCAGCACCGCACCCCAATAATATTGTTGTTTGGCGATGACTAAGCCCAAAAAGTTTACCGAAGTTAGAGCCAATAGCCGAACCAGTAAGCACCGTAGGAGCCTCAGGCCCCACACTACCACCAAAACCAATAGTCAAAGCACCTGCGATCATTGATGAGTAGGTGTTATGCCCCTTTATTTTAGACGATTTTTTAGAAATAGCCTTTAACACCTTAGTAACACCGTGACTTATATCATCTTTAATAAGATACTTAACAAAGAGTGTAACTAAAATAATACCCACAACTGGGGTAACAAAGATTAGGTAGTTAAGACCGGGCTTAGAGTATATCTCAAAAACCGTATCTTTAATACCAGCAACTACCGCCTCAAAAAGAAAAACAACAAGTGCAGCAAATATTCCAATAAATACCGCTAGAATAATAAGTGTGCGCTTCTCATTGCTCTTATCAGATATATTTACAAAAAGGTTATTAAAATTTCTAAAGTTGAATTTTCTCATATTTAATCGTTTGGTTATCCACTACGTATACAACTTGCAAAAATAGGTAAAATATTTGATTTTATATCTAAATTATCATTTTTTTTATTAATTTTGCACCATATAAATTATTTAAGAACTATTATGAAATTGAATATATATAACACACTTACTCGTAAGAAAGAGGAGTTTGTTCCTATTAACCCACCACTAGTTGGGTTATATGTGTGTGGCCCTACTGTTTATGGCGACCCTCATTTAGGACATGCTAGACCATCTGTCACTTTTGACATTCTGTTTAGGGTATTGACTCATGCAGGTTATAAGGTGCGCTATGTGCGTAACATAACAGATGTGGGACACCTAGAGAATGATGCCGATGCAGGCGAGGATAAGATAGCGAAAAAGGCACGCCTTGAGCAGGTAGAGCCTATGGAGGTGGCGCAATACTATACCAATCGCTACCGTGATGCTATGCGTGAGATGGGTGTTAAGCAACCATCTATTGAGCCTCTTGCCTCGGGTCATATCATTGAGCAGATAGAGATTGTTAAGACAATAGTAGAGAAGGGTTTTGGTTATGAGTCAAATGGCTCTATATATTTTGATGTAGAGAAGTATAATAAAGAGTATAAATATGGAGAGCTATCAGGACGTATCCTAGAGGATATGCAGTCGGGTAGCCGTTCGCTTGATGGGCAGAGTGATAAGCGTAATAATTTCGATTTCGCCCTTTGGAAAAAGGCCTCTCCTGAGCATATTATGAGGTGGCCATCACCATGGAGCGATGGTTTCCCAGGGTGGCATCTAGAGTGCTCTGCTATGAGTGCAAAATATCTCGGAGATAGATTTGATATTCATGGAGGTGGTATGGATCTTATGTTTCCGCATCATGAGTGTGAGATAGCTCAAAATGTGGTGGCGCATAATAATGATGGTGCCAACTACTGGATGCATAACAATATGATTACTATCAATGGGCAGAAGATGGGTAAATCGTTAGGTAACTTCATAACCCTTGAAGAGCTATTTACGGGCAAGCACGAGCTATTGGTGCAGGCATACACCCCTATGACTATACGTTTTTTTATACTACAAGCGCACTACCGCAGTACTCTTGATTTTTCTAATGAGGCACTGCAAGCGGCACAAAAAGGGTTTGAGAGGCTTATGAAAGGTGTTACAACACTAGATAAGTTAAAGAGCAGTGCCGATGCTGAGTGCAATAGTGAGATGCGCAAACTGATAGAAGAGAGTTATGAGGCTCTTTATGATGATATTAACACACCTATTGCAATAGCTAAGCTTTTTGATGTTGTTAGGATTATTAATCAGATAGATAATAATGAGATAACAATATCTGATAGCGATTTAGAGCATCTACGCAGTGAGGTAAAGAGTATTGTTAATGATATTCTAGGACTTAAGAGCGAGGGCGACGAGGGTAATAGTGACATGTTATCGGGTGTTATTAATATGGTTCTCAATATGCGTATGGATGCAAAAGCAAATAAAGATTGGGCTACATCAGACAAGTTACGTGATGCCCTAACAGAACTAGGGGTAAAGGTAAAAGACCGCAAAGATGGTTTTGACTGGGAGATATAATATTTCTAAAAGGGTGCCATATAGGCACCCTTTTTTTGTATAAATATGATGTAATAGTGTGCCATAGATTTTTCAGGGCATGCAACCCCAGTATTCCAAAAGGTATGGTGCCTCCTCAGAGCGAACGATAATGAGCGTCGCCAGCGTAAGCGAGGCGTAGTTTTGAAGCGTAGCGTACTTTTTCAAAAGTATAATTAGGAGCGATAGCGACTGCAAAAAGAAAAATTTGCGAAGCAAATGTTATAGATAATATGATTTACCTTATATTATTTATGATTACTCTTCCACGTTTGCTTTGCAAACATTGTTTTGCACTCGCTACCGCTAGTGATTACACTTTTTGAAAAAAGTGCGCTACGCTTCAAAAACTACGCCCCGCTTACGCTGGCGACGCTCACTATCGTTCGCTCTGTGGGGGCACCATACCTTTTTAGATTGCTGGGTTACATTCCTTATTGAATTATTGAGCACCATACCTTTTCCATAAAGAGTAAAGGGGGTGTCTCACGACAACCCCTTTACTACTAACCCAAACTTAAATAAATGAAGAAACCTATATCATTCAATTTATATCTTAACTTCAATCACTCTCCTTTGAGAAAGTGGGGTGTCTCACGACAGCCCACTATTACTACTAACCCAAACTTAAATAAATGAAGAAACTTTCTAAATATTAATTATCAATCATTATGCCAAACTCAAAAATAGCTTAAAATATTAATAAAAAATATAAAATAAAAATAATATTAACCGTTAAATATAAGAACAAAACCCATGCCAAAACCCTATTCTTAACTATTGTTGTCCAGTAAAAAAATCAAAAAACCTAATAACCACCTATCCTACAATAAATTAGTTGTAATTTAAATTATAGGGGCTTACAAAAACAAAAATTTT
>CAYJCU010000003.1:0-51754 GCA_964368765.1 uncultured Rikenellaceae bacterium | reverse complement strand
TATTGTAAGATAGGTAGTTACTAGGTTTTTTGATTTTTTTACCGGACAACAATAAAATAAAATGTATGGTACCAAACTTAAAGTTTCTAATGAGATATATGTGGCTTAACCACCATAAATACTCATCGGCATTCACACCTCTTGATAATGAGTGTGTTAATGTTGATTATGTAGGTGATTTTGAGGATGAGGCATCGCTTACACTGAAATATGCTGAGTTAGAGGTTGATGGGCGTAAGATAAGTGGCGATATACTATTTTTTGATAAGCTATCTGAGTGGAATAACCTACTATCTAAATGGGGCACAACACTGAGTGGCGTGTGTGGTGCTATTATAAATATAAAAGATGTGCAGTATGTTGCATCGTCGCATACGGTTATGCGTTGTAGTATAGAGCCCAAACTACTTGATGAGGTGCTCTCACGCATTAATTCAGAGCGTAATATATGTGTAGATATTATCTCAAGTAAGTCGTCGCTATTCAGACGCACCACATTTGAATCGCTACTATTTGAGAGGCTAGAGGCCAAGGCAAAAGATGTTTTAGATATATATGCAGATTGTGGGAATTGGGATAAGGTCTATATTAAGATGTTATTCAACACCCTACGTCCGAAAGATGCAACTGCTAAAAGAGTGCTTAGCTCTATGATAAACGGAACCTCGCTTGAATTGGTTATGCGCAATCTGAAATCACAAGAAGAGATAGAGGCTTATCTCTTTGGGGTGGCGGGGTTACTGCATGGAGATACTAATAATAATAGCTATCTAAACACACTACTTAATCATTTCAAGAGAATTTGCGAAGATAATAATATTCGCCGATTGCCGAGATATGATTGGAAAGGTGCTAATATGTCTAAAATATATATTAGTATTGCTCAGCTAGCTGCTCTCTTACACCGTGGCACACGTTACACAACGTTATTAGCTAATGAGTATAGTAGAGATAATCTATATTCGCTTTTAGAGTGCGATGTTTTACCCTATTGGCAAGAGCACAGTAGCTTTAATAGCAAAAAAAGCAGTAATAGCAGAAAGGCAGAACTAAGTAAATGGAGGCTCGATATTTTTATTATCAATGCTATTATACCAATGAATATAGCATACTATAAACACCTAGGTGTTGTGAATGATGATATAAAAGATAAGATAATAGAGCTACTCCGCTCACTTAAAGGAGAGAGTTACAGCATTATACGCAGTTGGCAGAAAGGAGGATTAGAGGTACCAACAGCCTATGAGTCGCAAGCTCTTCTACAACTAGATAAGAGATACTGTAACGAAGGAAGATGTTTAGATTGTATTCTTTTTTCAACAAACATACAATAAACAGCAATAATTTTTCGTTATACTATCCATTACCCGAAATTTTTTAAGTTATACATAAGATATGAAATTAACTCAATACACTTTTAATGGTTTTACAACCGATTTAATAGCAAAATACCCAAACCCTAATCGTGACGAATCACGCCTACTGGTTCTTCATCGCAAGACAGGCGAGATAGAGCATCGTATGTTTAAAGATATATTAGACTATTTCGATGATAAGGATTGTTTTGTGTTTAATAATACAAAGGTATTCCCTGCACGTCTTTATGGTAATAAAGAGAAGACAGGGGCTGAGATAGAGGTTTTCTTATTACGAGAGCTTAATGCACAACAGAGATTATGGGATGTGCTTGTTGATCCTGCTCGTAAGATACGTATTGGTAATAAACTATGTTTCGATGGAGAGGCTCTAGTAGCTGAGGTTATAGATAATACAACATCTCGTGGCCGTACTCTTCGTTTCTTATATGATGGAACAGATGAGGAGTTCCGCAAATGCCTATACTCACTAGGCGAAACACCACTACCACGCTGGATACGTGAAAAGGTAGAGGAGACAGATGCTGAAGATTATCAAAATGTGTATGCAAAGGTAGAGGGTGCTGTAACAGTGCCAGCAGCGGGGCTACACTTTAGTAAGCACCTACTTAAGCGTATGCAGATTAAAGGTATTGATATTGCAGAGGTTACGCTACACGCAGGTCTAGGAAACTACCGCACAATAGATGTAGAGGATTTATCAAAACATAAATTAGATTCTGAGCAGCTTGAGGTTAATGACGAGGCGGTATCAACAGTTAATAAAGCACGTGAGGGTGGCCATAAGGTGTGCGCAGTAGGAACAACTGTTATGAGAGCATTAGAGACAACTGTAACAACAAAGGGTATGATAACACCATTCAAGGGGTGGACAAATAAATTTATCGTACCACCTTATGATTTCTTGGTTGCCGATGCGATGATAACAAATTTCCATCTACCTAAATCAACACAGTTGATAATGGTATCAACCTTTGCGGGCTACGACACATTAATGAATGCCTATGATGTTGCTATCAAAGAGGGGTATAAATTCGATGCCTACGGCGATGCAATGTTGATATTATAAAATATAGAGAGACTAACTTATGTTAGTCTCTTTTTTTTCGGGTCAGTGCAAAAAGTGGGTGGAGCGTATGATGGCTTTTTCTGATAAACATATATTGTTGTCCGGTAAAAAAATCAAAAAACCTAGTAACTACCTATCCTGCAGTAAATTAGTTGCAATTTAAATTATAGGGGCTTACAAAAACAAAAATTTTGATTTTTTTACTTCTAGGAGTGCCAATTTACCCAAAATTGGATTTAGGTGCGTTATAGGTGCCCTAAAACACACCTGCGTAGTACATGGGTACTTTATATGGTGGGTTTTAGGGTAGATATGACGTGCATAAATTCAATCATCAGGTTCGCCGGACACTACTAATAAACATAAAAAAGTTTGGAATTTATAATTATTTATATATCTTTGTGCATTATTAAACAATACTAAACAAAAATGATTATGGAAAAATTTATACGATGGAGCGGTATCTATAAGTGGACGCTGATTGTTACAACCTTAATAACAACTTATTGGATTACCTATTTTGTATTCTACTATACAGGAGAGGATATGCCAAATTCAATATTAAGCACAATTTATGGCATATCTACCCTAAGTAAGATTATCTTAACCGCTGTGTTTTATATTTTGCTATACAGAGGAGTTAAAGGAAATAAGCGCATCCGCATAGCAGCTATAACACTTTTAGTACTCCCTATATTCAACTATCTAATCTTCCTTCTCGATCCTTTTTTAACAAGGCTAGTAATGG
Organism: uncultured Rikenellaceae bacterium; assembly: GCA_964368765.1. Taxonomy (GTDB): domain Bacteria; phylum Bacteroidota; class Bacteroidia; order Bacteroidales; family Rikenellaceae; genus JADFUS01. Next base: position 48,561 of record CAYJCU010000003.1, on the reverse strand, counting down.
AAAATCCTGATAATCAAACACTTTTATCTCTCAGGAGTTCAGTTCCTTCTACCATATCTTTTGCTTTATCAGTAGTCGGTTATACCCTATTGATACTATCATTAAAAAAAGGCTCTGCCATTCAGATAGTTACTATTATTGCGCTATGCACGCCCACACTATTTTCAATAGTAGAGAGTGTATCAAGTTTGATAATTGGACACAATCATGGTAGTGAATATCTATCACGAACCTTTTTGCCTAGTGTGGCTATCGCAAGAGTATTGGTTATTGGAGCCATCGATTTCATAATGATTCACCTTATATCAAAGGCAAAGAGTGCTGAGGAACTATTCCCAAAAATAGGATGTAAATAAAACTAAAAAAGAGCCTATCTAACTTGCGTTGTTAGATAGGCTCTTTTAATTGCTTAATCTGAATAATAGACAATAACGATCTTAATAAATCATATCACCCATTATGCGTGCTGATACATCCTTGCCACAAGCATGCTCTACTATCGCAAAACCAAAAGCAAGTGCCGAAGCAGGACCATTACCTGTTATGATATTTCCATCAATAACAACCTTCTCATTAACAAAGATAGCACCCTCTAGATATTGCTCAAAACCTGGATAACAAGTGGCACGCTTACCATTAAGCAAACCTAAACCACCAAGAACCATAGGAGCAGCACATATAGCAGCTATCATACCATTTTTGTTATTATGCTCTAATAACATTTTCTTTAGTTCAGGGTACTCGTTAAGACGTGTAGAGCCACCAGGTAGTATAAGATAATCGGCATCAATAAGCAGATTATTATCGTAAAGAGCATCTGCAATAACCTTAACACCACGAGAAGAGGTTACCTCCAAAACACTATTCATAGATATAGTAACCACCGCCATATCTGCACGGCGCAGTATATCAATAACTGCCAATGCCTCTATCTCTTCAAATCCATCAGATAGGAAAATAAATGATTTTTTCATATTTTTATGCTTATAATATTATTTGACAAAGATAGTATAATTTATCGAAAGCAACTACGATTATGGGGATGAAAACAGGGCAAACGCACGAAAAGTTAAATTCAATCAATACGCTACCTCGTTTGCCCTGAAGCGAACGAGAGTAAGCGTTGTGAGGAGCTTAAAGCGACGAAACGATTTTTTGCAAGGCTGGAAGCCGAGCTTTTTTTCAAAAAAGCGTAATTTATAGAAGGAGAAAACCAAAAATTTGGGGACACCTTAAAAATATTTTCGTGCGTTTGCCCTGAGGATGAAAATTATCTATTATATCGCAGATAATGGGGCGATACCTTATCTTTATATCCCTCCCTTTCGTGAATAGCTCTACGCCTGTTTTTCTCTACTACACGATACTCTTCTGCACGACGTTTATTTCGTCTTGATTGACGCTCATTCTCTCTCTTATCGTTATCTATATATTTACGGTAACGATACCCCTCATTGTGATGATAATTATATATAATAGGGCTAGAGACCATCATATTATGAGATTTTTCAATAGGTTTAGGGGCTACTAATACCGCCACCTGCTCCATCTGTGTAGAGTGATAGAAAATCTGATACTTAACATATCTCAGAAGAGGGAAAATATGCTCTTTTAGGTATGGGTATTGCGGTAGAGACAACATACTTTTCTCTCTATTAGCTAGTTGCGGCTTTGAGATAGCTTCAAGCACCTGTTTTTTATCTCTTATGTTAGATGATTTAATATAACTCTTTAGCATTTGCCAATTCTCTGGTATGTAGCGTGTAATAACCTTATCACTCAATTTAGGATTAAAATCACTACCCTGCATAAGTGCCTTTTTAACCGACGCAGCACGAGATATTGCCAACATCTCATTATAAGCATAATCCCCCTCAGGAGAGTTACTAGCAGTTATTACAATACTATCTACCACATTAGAGGTATCATCTAATATACCATTTAACATCGCCCGCAATCGTCTCATCTCTAACATATTGCTATCTAACATCATATCTATCTTGCTACTACCCACGGGAAAACTAATACGCACATCACCCTCCATCATATTAACTATTTTTACTGGGCGTGTAATTACTCTAGGTCGCGACGATTGTGAGGGCTCAACACCGACAGCATAAACCATCTCAGATATTAATTCGCTATGGTGCTTGGTGTTAATATGCTCAACGATTATCAACTCAGCACCATCCATCCACCTCTCGTAGGGTATGGTTAGGCTATACCTCACAATTCTCATACTCTCTGAGGCGGTTAGATGTATGGCACCCTCCATACTAGAGAGGGCATTTATTTTGTGATTAACAAACCTGCCGTTAGTATCTCGTTGCGCCATTTTAGAGTAGCGTTTACCATCAACAAAAACAGAAGAGAGAGGTAAACTACGCTCTCCATCGGTGAGAATAGGCGTTAATACATACTGCTCTGATTTACGAACATAATCGGCAGGAATAGATATAAAAAATGATAAATCCACCTCTCCATCCTCCTCTACTAGAGATATTTTCGACGGATTGAAGGTAACCATTAAATCGGCTCTCTTATATCGCTGTGCTAAAAGAGTAATAGGGGATATAAGAAATGCTAGACCTATTACCAATAATAATTTTTTAATCATAACCGTAAATATTTTTTTTGCTCAATGAAAATTTCCAGTAGGATTAAACTAAATAACCTAATTTCAAATTACTAGTTTAATGTCCGCTTTTTTCTAAATTGCTTTAGCTTTGGTGCGTTTCACGCACTATAACACCGGAGCGTACCTAAAGTACGTGAGGATTTATAGTGTGGGAAAGGTGCCGAAGATGAAGTGATTTTGAAAAAAGCTCTCATACGCTCCACCGACTTTTTGCACTGAACCATTTTTTAGGGTTATAATCAATATATGTACCATAAAAAAACAGATTGGTAAAATTACCAATCTGTTTTATGACAATCACTATCTGATATTATTTTTCTTATTATAAGCGGCTAAGCCATCCTCTAAGAATTTAATAAACTTCTCAATATCTTTCTCCATAGCTATCGGGCCTCCTAATGTTGTTGCATCGCTATCAGTATCTGTAACAAGATAGTAAGGCTGAGAGTTAGAGTTATATTTAACAGCTTGATAATCTGCGTTTATCTTACCAATTGTTTTAAGTGTTCTTCCTTTAGAGCTAACAACCCACTCATCTTCTGGTAGTTTACGCTTATCATCAACAAATAGAGATACAAACACAAATTTCTCATTTATCAGTTTCTTAACTCTTTCGTCTGAAAGCACTTGTTGCTCCATAGCTCTACAATTCACACAACCGTGACCTGTAAAATCTACGAATAGTGGCTTATTAACTTTTTTAGCATACTCAGTAGCCTCTTTTAAATCAAAGAAACCGTGTAGACCCTGTGGGTGGAACAGAATATCGCTAAAGCGAATATTCTCTGGAAGAGGTATTTCTTGACTAACCGCCTGACCTGCGTGAGACTCATCAGTAGCACCATCGGCAGTAGCAGCTCCTCCGCCAGTAATTTGAAAATCTATTGTGTGAAGTGGTGGCAGGTAACCTGCTAGAGCCTTAAGTGGCGCTCCCCACATACCTGGAACAAGATAAACAACAAATGCAAATACCCCTATCGCCATAAATAGACGCGGCACCCTTACGTAGTTCTTCTCAGCAGGTAAAACATCATCATGCGCAAAACGTATCTTACCAAGAAGATATAAACCAAGTAGAGCGAATGTAACGATCCATATAGCAATATAAACTTCACGATCTAGGATACCCCATCCGTAAGCCTGATCGGCAACAGATAAGAATTTAAGACCTAAAGCCACCTCAACGAAACCAAGAACAACCTTAACAGTATTTAACCAACCACCCGACTTAGGCATATTCTTAAGTAGTGATGGGAAGAAAGCAAATATAGTGAAAGGTATAGCAAATGTTAATGAGAAGGCAAACATAATGATAATAGGTCTTAGTATGTTACCCGTTCCAGAAGTTGCCTCTACTAATATTGTTCCTACAATAGGGCCAGTACAAGAGAAAGAGACAAGAACCAGTGTAAGAGCCATGAAGAAAACACCTACAAAACCACCTTTGTCTGACTGCTCGTCTGACTTATTCACCATCCAGCTAGGAAGGACAATCTCAAAAGCACCAAAGAATGATGCAGCGAAAATCATAAATACTAAGAAGAATATGATATTTGGAATCCAGTGTGTTGCTAACCAGTTAAATATATCAGCTGTAACGGCATCTCCACCAACAACTCTTGCTATCAAAATAAGTATTGCAATCGGCAGTGTATAAAGAGCTACAATAGAAATACCAAATAACATAGCCATTAATCTACCTTTAGCTTTTGTTCCGTGTCCTTTGATAAAGAAAGATACTGTCATAGGTATCATTGGGAAAACACAAGGAGTTACTAATGCCAATAGAGCACCACCTACGGCCGCTACTATCATAGCCCATAGAGATGCCTCCTCCTTTGTTGCTACACCTGAGGCTGCATCTGCTCCACTCTCTGCTAGCATAGTTACTTGTGAAAACAGTTCTGCCACGCCACCCGCCGAAGCAAATGTTTGAGAGACAAATAGTACTGATAAGAGTACTAATGAAATCGAAAATAATTTTTTCATTAACGTTTGGTTTTTAAATTGTCAAATTTTTTCTTCGAATAAATATATACGGCACAAAGTTAGCAATTATCCACATAAATTCAAAATTTAAGATATAATTTTGTTATCCACATTAAAAATAGTAGCATTTTTTTATCTAAAATTGTGATTCTAATAGCTATATTGTTGCGTAAAAAGCAAAGTTTAACTATCTTTGCATAAAATTAAGGAGAATATTAGTCTACAAATCAATAAATACCAATAAAAACTGTTATAAATTGAAAAGTTAGGCTAAATTGGGTCTGGGTTTTACCAAACCCAAATGTGAAAAATAATTAATTAATTGGCCATCTAAAGGGTCAACGAAATAGAGGTTTTGATTAGAGCTGTGAAAATTGTAGGAGGATTTTTCACCACCATAATAGTTATTGTGGTGGTTGTTCCTATGCTCTTATCTCTTATGTTGCAAGATAGAAACATCCAGAGCTGGATGGTATCTAAAGCGGCATCATTCATCTCTGAGAGGGTGGGTAGCGATGTAGAGATAGCACGTGTGGATATTGGTAAATTCTATAATATCAAATTAGAGGGTATATTTATTGAGGGAAGCATGGGTAGAGATACTATGCTATATGTAAAATCACTACAAACACGTCTAGCAACTTTGCGTTCGCTATCTGAAGAGTTATATTTCGACAATATAATTGTTAGGGAGGGGCAATTTAATCTATATGTTAAAGATAGCACTTCAAATATTAAAGAGCTTATAGACCGTTCGCAAGAGAGGTTCGCAGCTAAAAAAGCGGATAAGTTATCAGATTCAACAGCAACTAAACCATCTTTCAGATTAAAAATTTCAGAAATAGATGTCTCTGATTTTATCTTCAGACTAGAAAATAGTGTAGGTGGCATAGCTAGCCATGGCGTTGATTATCAAGATATGGAGCTGCGTAATATAGTTTTAAAAGCAGATGATTTCTCTATAATAGACGACTCTATATCAATGACTGTAAACTCTATATCACTTTATGAAAAGGGTGGAGTAAATATCGACAGAGCTGATATGGAGAGGCTTGTGGTTTCAGGCAATGGAATGAATTTCGATAATGGCTCTTTTAGCATTAACAACAACACTTATGTTGATTTCAACAATATAAAACTGCACTATCAAGCGTGGGAGATGGGCGAATATATTGATAGTGTACTAATGCATGTGGATGTTTTAGAGAGTAGGGTTGATATGTCTACAATAGCCCTCTTTACAACTGCTAAAAGAGAGTGGAAATCAATATTTGAATTTGAGGGTAGCATGACGGGTACTGTTGCCACAATGGAGGGAAACGTTAAGCGAGCAACTACCGCTAACACAACCATTGAAAATGGTAATTTCTATATCTACAATGTTGTAGACCCCGATAACTCTATCTTTGAGATAAGTATGGATAGACTTACAACATCGGGTAACGACGTTCTGGCAATTTTAAATGATTTTGCAACGGGAGATGATATTACTCTACCTGATGTTATTGAGGGAGATAATCAAATAACTATTGAAGGCTATCTTTTTGGGCAGCTTAACAACTTCGATGCAGAGTGTAATATAACCCTAGGAGATAATTCGGGGGTAATCACAACAAATATCAATCTTAATAGCGACCAAGAGGAGGGGGCAGCGATAAATGGTACTATCTCAGCAGATAGCGTTAAGACGCAGCATATATTTATCAACAAAGAGCTAGAAGAGCTCTCGTTAGGGCTTGATATAAGCGGTAATTTTGTAAAGGATAATTTTAGTCTTAATGTAGATGGTAATGTATCATCGCTTATGTTTAATGATTATAACTACAACAACATTAAACTAGATGGAGATATTAACAACCGTACATTTACGGGGTATGTTGGTTGCGACGACCCTAATCTTGATATTAAGTTTAATGGTATGCTTGATTACAATAACATTGTTCCGTCATACAATTTTAACCTTGAGGTTAATCGTGCCGATTTAGTGGCAATAGGGTTAAATAGCAAAGATAGTATCTCAATAATTAGCGGTAGACTACTAGCAGATGGCAATGGAGATAAAATAGATAATCTGAATGGCAGTATAATGATGGATAGATTGACCTATATCAACGATAACGACTCTATCGCTGCTCGTCTTCCTATTAATATTCTAGCTCGTAATAGTGAGAAGAGTAAATATATCCATGCCACATCAGAGTATTTCGACCTTACCCTACGTGGAGTGCACAGTTATAGCAAACTACTTGACTATATTGTAAAGAGCTCTATGCGTTATATCCCATCTCTAGAACTTGATAAATTGGTTAAGAGCGATATAGTGTATGGCAATAGTGAAGAGAGGGGCACTGCCAATAATAGTAATCTCGATGATATTTATATGATAAGGCTCAATGTAAAGAGAGCCAACAACATAGCCTCTATATTTGTTCCAACACTCGCTTTAGCTGAGGGCAGTAACCTATCATTCTTACTCAACCCGACGGCTGAGAGTTTCTCTTTTAGTCTTAACTCAAACGAGGTATCACTAAATAACAATGTTGTTAAAGGGATTAATATCAATGCCCAGAACGAAGGAAATAAGATAAGTCTCTTTGGCACGGCAGGCGAGATAATGGCTGGCTCTGTATATATTCCTAACTTCTCGATAATAAGTAATATAGCAAGAGATAGTATAAATCTAGATTTTGGTTTTAGTAACCAAGAGGATAACACTTATGCCATAATCAGAACAAGTAACCATATCAGCCGTAAAGATGGCGAATTGCAATATACTGTTGAGTTCTTACCATCTAACCTAAGCCTATATAAAGATATATGGCGTAGCACCGGAGGTAGAGTTATTGTTGAAAATGGCAGTATTACAATAGATAATTTCAGTTTAACATCTACCAATCAATTACTTAGCATAGATGGCATTATCTCTAATGATAGTAACGACTCACTAGAGGTTATTATGGATAACTTCTCATTCCAGCCAATAAACCTATTTAGCTCTAGCCTAGGTTTTGATATAGAGGGGACAATTAGTGGACGTATCAAGGCATCGGGATTAGCTAAGAATAATAGCGTAAATATAGATGCCGATATGAGTTTTGCAGACAGTGTTACGGTAAATGGTGTTCATATTCCTGACACAAGGTTCTACACCTCAAGAGGTAGTTATAATAGTAAAGATTTTGATTTCTATTTCGAGAGTGGTGGCGTGCAATATATTACGGGTAAAGTACTAAGAGATAATAGTATTTTTACTGCATCTGTTAAGATACCTCAATTTGATATTAAATCTGTAGCACCATACCTATCCTCTATTGCTCACGATCTTGAGGGCAAGGCGGATGTTGATGTTACGGTATCTAATGAGAACAAATATCTGGAGATAAATGGCGAAGTTAATATGCCACACTTAGAGGCTACAATAACAGAGACCAATGTAAGATATAAGCTATCAGGTAAGGCACTTATTAACGATAACCAATACTCTCTAGTAGATGGAAAAGTAGAGGATATGTTTGGCGGAGAGGGCAAAGTAACTGCCTATATGACCAATGAAAGATATAAAAAAGTGAAGTATAATATATCTATCAACACTCCTGATATAATGGCACTTAACACCACTGAGCGTGATAACCCACTATTTTATGGAGAGGTTTATGCTGCGGGCAATATATCTATCAATGGCGACCGTAACGATATAATATTAGATGTAAATGCACAACCCTCAAAGCAATCAACCTTTATCCTTCCTTTAGGAGAGAACAGCTTAACAGAGGTTAGTTTCATTAAGTTTGTTGAGAGAGATACAACAACATCTAAACGCACTCAACTGATAAAGGGTATTAGCACCACAGAGAATAGTGCTGAGATGCAGATACGTATGAATCTACGTGCTACTCCTCTATTAGCCACAGAGATAATAATGGACTCATCTACAGGTAGCTCTATTAAGGCTACGGGTAGCGGGATAATGAATATTAATATTGAACCTAGTAATGAGGTATTCGATATAAATGGCGAGTATCTACTTGATGAGGGAACTTATCGCTTTATACTTCCTAACTTCATACTGTTAGATAAGAGCTTTAGCATTAAAGATGGTAGCTGGATGCGCTGGACAGGCGACCCATTAGATGCAACTATTAATGTTGATGCCATATACTCGGTTAAGGCGTCGCTAACTCCTATTCTTGAAGATAACGAGACCGTATCAGAGGATAACGCCTATCGTAAAGGAAGTAGGGTTAATGTTGATTGTGTACTTAGTCTTAGTGGCAATCTAACCCAGCCTGATATAACCTTAGGGGTAGAGGTTCCCGATGCGAGCCCTGAAGAGCGTACAGCCATAAAAAATGTGCTTAACACTCAAGAGGCTATCTCAACACAGATTGTATATCTGCTGTTGTCAAATAGTTTCTACCCTGCTAATAGTGGTAGTGATGACCTAGCCAGCCAGAGTGCCACCGCTATTGGTATTGAGTTCTTAACAAATCAGATTAGTAATATATTCTCTACAGATAAGCTGAATTTTGGTATTAACTATATGCCTCAGAATGAGACCGAATACACCTCTAGCGAGGTTGGTATTGACCTCTCGGCACCTATCTACGGCGATAAAGTGTTTATTGATATTACGGGTAACTACAATTTTCAAGATAACTCTGACGTTGTAAATACTGAAATGGTTCCTATATCGGGTGATGTGTACCTAACATGGGTGGTTAATCGCTCTAAGAGCATATCTCTTAAGGCGTTTACAAGAACAATAGATACCCTAGATGAGAATCAAGGGGTGCAAGATAGTGGTGTGGGAGCATATTTCAAACTAGCTTTCAATACGTGGGACGAGCTTATGATACGATATAAAGAGTATATAACACGTAGGCGTGAGAATCGCAGAGAGCGAAAAGCGAAGAGTAAAGAGGAAGTAAAATAGAAAATTATTTATAAATATAATTGAGCCTTTATGGTTCGAGACAAATAAAAAAGATTATGAGAAAAGCAGAAATTCGCACCGAGAAGGGTGTTATGAAGGTTAATTTTTTTGAGGAGGATGCTCCAGGAACAGTTGCTAACTTTTGCAAACTAGCAGAAGAGGGTTTTTATAATGGTCTTACTTTTCACAGAGTAATTCCAGATTTCGTTATTCAAGGTGGTTGCCCAGTGGGTACAGGTGTTGGTGGCCCAGGTTATAAGATTAAGTGTGAGACAAGCGGTGGTAATCAGTTCCACGATAGAGGTGTGTTATCTATGGCACACGCAGGACGTGATACAGGTGGTTCGCAGTTCTTTATCTGTCACAGCCGCACAAACACATCTCACCTAGATAGAGTGCACACTGTTTTTGGTAAAGTATATGAGGGTCTTGATGTTATAGATGATATACGCCAAGGTGATATTATTGAAGAGATAGTTATTATCAACGAGTAATCTGCATATTTGTCACAAAATATGTAGTGGTACACTAATTGAAATATAACTATTAAACAATAACAAAAAAATATATGAGCAAAAAAGAGAAAGAGAATAAATCAACTGAAACAGAAGAGGTTACTACTGAGCAAACAAACATTGAAGAGCAAGGAGATATAACAGCAGAGGGTAACGACGAGGCTCCTATTGAGGACTCTTCTGCCAATTTGACAGAGGAGATAGCTGCATGGCAGGATAAGTATGTACGTCTATCAGCTGAGTTTGATAATTTCCGTCGTCGTACTCTTAAAGAGAAGATGGAACTTATTGACACAGCAGGTGCCGATGCTATTAAGTCTATATTAACAATTCTTGATGATATGGAGCGTGCTGTTGAGGCAAATAAACGTTCTGAGGATATAGAGGCGGTACGCACGGGTGTTGAGTTAATCCAGAAAAAATTGGCTGACACACTTCGCGGTAAGGGTGTTACTGAGATAGAGGCTATGGGTGGAGAGCTGGATACAGATCTACACGAGGCGATAGCTAAATTTCCTGTTGATGATGAGGCAAAGAAAGGAAAGATAATAGATGTTGTTGAGAAGGGTTATAAGCTTAAAGATAAGGTTATACGTTTCTCTAAAGTTGTTGTAGGCGAATAATTGCACTTACGGTAGAATAGACGATTCGCAAAACAGAGTTTTGTGAATCGCCTTAACGAGCGATAGCGAGCGAACACTGTTTAAGAGGTAGGCGTTCGGTATTTGTTCACTTTTTTTAAAAAAAGTGTTAAATTTACATCAAAATCTGAAAGATTTTTCGGGGAGCGTTACCCCATTTCAGACCATTTGATTAAAATATAGGGTAATGTACAACTGTTATTAGGCCGTAACTGATTGAAATACAGCTTTGATACAGTATCCAGACTACCCCTAAAACATAAGATATGAGTAAAAGAGATTATTATGAGGTGCTGGGCGTGGGGCGTAGCTCTACTCCTGAAGAGATAAAAAAGGCATACCGTAAGGCAGCTATTAAGTATCACCCAGACAAAAACCCTGACAATACAGAGGCTGAAGAGAAGTTCAAAGAGGCGGCTGAGGCTTTTGATGTATTGAGTGACCCAAACAAAAAGGCTCGTTATGATCAGTTTGGTCATGCTGGCATGGATGGTGGAGCTGGGGGCTTCGGCGGTGGTGCTGGAGGCTTCTCTATGGATGATATTTTTGAGCACTTTGGAGATATATTTGGTGGGCACTTTGGTGGTTTTGGTGGTGGCGGAGGTCGCCGTCAGCAGCAGAGGGTAAATAGAGGTTCAGATCTACGTGTTACCGTTAAACTAACTCTTTCAGAGATAGTTAATGGTGTAGATAAGAAAATAAAAATAAACAAACTTAACAGTTGTGACACCTGTGGCGGTAGCGGTGCAAAGGATAGCAACTCATACACTCAGTGTGGGCAGTGTAACGGCTCAGGCTATGTTACGCAGGTTGTTAATACATTCTTCGGACGCACACAAACAACGCAACAGTGCCCTAACTGTGGAGGTTCAGGAAAGATAATAACACAGAAGTGTGGCAGTTGTCGTGGCGAGGGTGTTACTAATGCCGAAGAGGTTGTTGAAATACGTATCCCAGCTGGTGTGGGACGTGGCATGCAACTATCTGTATCGGGTAAGGGTAACGCAGCACGCAATGGTGGTGTTAATGGCGATCTGCTTGTGGTTATTGATGAGATTCCTGATCCGCAACTTACACGTGATGGTAATAACCTAATCTATAACTTAACAATATCTATTCCTGAGGCTGTTATGGGTGGCTCTGTTGAGATACCTATTGTTGATGGAAGTGCAAAGATAAAGATAGATAAGGGAACACAAGCAGGTAAGGTTCTAAGACTAAAAGGCAAGGGCATCCCTGATGTCAATGGTTATGGCGTTGGAGATCTTATTGCGGTTGTAGATATACACATTCCTAGCGGAGTGGACAAAAAAGATAGAGAGCTGCTTGAGCAGCTTGACAGTAACGGAGCATTTAAGGTTACTAAACGCAAGGGCGACCAAAATATATTTGATCGTATGCGCAGTTTCTTTAGATAGAGTTATTTTTAATATGAGACTTGTTGCTATTACTAGATAACAAGTCTCATATTAATAGCTAATAAAACTAACACAAACTTTCACATAATATATATGAAGAGATTACTTGAAATAATATCTCTAATAATATTTGTTATAGCTATTACTACTTCATGTAAAAAAGAGGAGGTTAAACACGACTCTACTTCGCAACCCGAAGATATAACAGTTACAAATATAACCCTTTCGCACGACACGCTTATATTTACACTAGGAGATAACCCCAAACAACTAACAGCCACAATAGAACCAAATAACGCAACCGATAAAGAGCTAGTGTGGAGCAGCTCAGACAGCAGATGTGCCACAGTAGATAGCGATGGATTGGTAAAGGCTTTAGAAGCAGGAGAGGTTATGATAACTGCAAAAACTGGAGATGGAGGAGCTATTACAGATAGCTGTCTGGTTATGATTACATCATTGCCAAGCTACACTATTGGAGAGCTATTCCCCGACGCAACTAACCCAATAGGTGTTGTTGTCTCTTTAAATATGGATAACACATACTATAACACTACAACAATGAGTGGTGTTGAGGGTATGATAGTTTCACTTGATGAGAGTGCTGCACTAAAATGGAGCGAAGAGTTAATTAAACTAACAGCTAACTCAAAGAGTAATGGTCTAAATAATATGCGTGTTATATTGTCTCATGACCCTGAACTAAATAGCTATCCTATAATTAAGTGGGTTGATGATTTAAATAAGAAAGGGGATATAAACACTAATAACTATCAAGATAATACTAAAGGTGCGTGGTATCTACCATCAATAGATGAGTTGCGTGAGGTGTGCGCTGGATTCTATGGTTTACAGATGGTTGGATATGGTGTGATACCTATTGAAGGACAAGTTAGTATATGGAACAAACCATATCAAATGGCTGGTATCAGCTCCCTACTCTTTAATGATAGAAGAGAGATATTCAATGGTTTAGTGGGAGATAAGGGAGATAAACTATCAGACTCTGATTTAGAACTCTCATTCTGGTCATCAACAGAGTACATAACTACCGATTTATGGGGAACACCAGAGAAGAGTAGCTACAACCTAAATATTAAAGATAGTAACGAGAACACCTCACCCAAAACGCTAACTCTAAAGGCAAGAGCCGTAATGAGATTTTAAAATACAAAGAGTAAAAGGGGAAAAATGATTTACTAATTGGCTTTATCCGTTAAAATCACTATCTTTGTCTTACTGATTTGGTCTGTAAATTGTACCACTCATAAAAAAATTATATATTATGAATAGACTATTTTTATTACTTGTAGCTATACTATTTTCGCATAATCTATTAGCGCAGAGCGATTTTGCCAAAAAGTTAATGGACACACCATCTAAACCTGTTGTGATGAAAGAGTATGAGCTTGAGACACTGCTCCCTAGCTCGCAATACTACTACCCTCCTCTTTTTGAGAGGTATGAGAAGGGCGACACCACTCTTAATATAGATGATTATAGGCATCTATACTATGGCTATGTATTTAGTAAAAATTATCATCCACATAAAGAGCCAAAATATGTAGATTCTCTATCTAACATATTAAACCGTGATGGCGGGGTCTTTCTTGATGGTTCCACTAAAGAGATAATACGATGTCTCGACTCTATACTTGTTGAGCGTCCATTTAGCCTTAAGTTCCTAAATATAATGACCTATATTTATAGTGAGAAGGTGCGAGATGAAAAGAAGGCTTTCGAATACTCATATAAGTTCAATATGCTACTATCAACAATATTCTCTTCGGGCAATGGGGTGACTAAAGAGAGCCCATGGAGCGTTATTTATAGGGTAGATGCACAAACAGTGCTATCATTCATAGGAGCAGATGTGGCTAAGAGAACATACATAACATATAATGTTGAGTACTATTTCCTCAAAGAGAGGCAAGGTAATATAAGGGGTTACTATTTCGATTTTGCACCTATCTATACTCGCCCTAACGAGCCTGAGGGTAAGCGTAAGCTAGAGATAAACCCTATGTATAACCCAAATTCAGATAAATACCAAAAACTTGAGTAATAAGATGAAGAGAGATATAACAATTCTAGGCATTGAGTCCTCATGCGACGATACATCGGTAGCAGTAATACGAAATACAACACTACTTTCAAGTGTGATAGCCTCACAAAAGGTGCATGAGCAGTGGGGAGGGGTAATTCCTGAGCTAGCCTCACGTGCGCACGAGCTTAATATAGTTCCTGTTACAGATAAGGCATTAAAAGATGCAGGTGTGACTATTGACGATATAGATGCGATAGCCTTTACTAGGGGGCCGGGTCTTGTGGGCTCTCTACTGGTGGGGGTGTCGTTTGCTAAGGGGTTATCACTATCTAAAAAGATACCAATGGTAGAGGTTAATCATCTATTGGGGCATATACTTGTGCATTTCATTGATGAGATAGGGGTAGAGCGTAAGCACCCATCATTCCCATTCTTAACGCTATTGGTTAGCGGCGGACATACACAGATAGTACTTGTTAAGTCGCATTTAGAGATTGAGATAGTGGGCGAGACGATAGACGATGCAGCAGGAGAGGCTTTTGACAAATGCGCTAAGGTTATGGGTCTGCCATATCCCGGTGGTCCAGTGGTGGATAGACTCTCAAAAGAGGGAGATGGCAAGCGTTTTACATTTGCTAAGCCTAACGTACCTAATCTAGATTACAGTTTTAGTGGATTAAAAACATCATTCTTATACTTCTTACGAGATAGAGTGGCTGAGAACCCTAATTTTATTGAAGAGAATAAGGCTGATTTGGCAGCATCACTACAAAAGACTATTGTTGATATACTATTAAAAAAACTAATAAAAGCCTCTAAAGAGTATGGTATCAAAGAGATAGCTATTGGCGGAGGGGTTTCAGCAAATAGCGGATTATGCGAAGCAATACGAAGTGAGGGGGATAAACGTGGGTGGAATTACTATATCCCTGAGTTTAAATTCACAACCGATAATGCTGCAATGATAGCTGTTACCGGTTATTATAAACAACAAAAGGGGGAGTACTCATCACTTGATGTATCGCCTGTGGCAAGGGTTGGCGATTTAATGTAAAAGTTAAAAATGGAGAGATATAAAAAATTAGAAGAGTATTTTTTAAGTAACTACTCAGAAGAGCAATATCCTACTCTTAAGTTACAGAGAGAGGAGTGGAGCAAAACAAAACCCCTTAATGGGTTAAAGGTTTTAGATGTTACACCTCTTTGCCGTAACTCTATATATAAATATATGAACCTCATATATGGCGGAGCAGAACTATTTATTGGTATATCGCTGAGCGATGATGACCCTATACTACTCTCTCTTCTCAATGAGGCGGGTATAGAGGTGGTGTCGCCCGACGATTTCAGCCGAAGCTATGATATTATTATGGATTGCTCAGCCGAGTTTATTGAGCACACCCCAGCAATAGGGTGCGTTGAATTAACACGCGCTCGCTCTGAACTGTATGCTAATAAGCCGTTACCTGTTTTTATGGCAGATGGCGGAGATGTTAAGCGTATAGAGACATGCCTAGGCACTGGCGAGAGCTATTTTAGAGCTATGAAACAGCTAGGCTATGGAGATATGCGCGATAAAAAAGTTGTTCTGTTCGGAAGTGGCAAGGTGGGGCAAGGTATTATACGTGGTGGAGCACATAACGGAGCTATCATGACAGTAATTACAGATAAGGATAGTTTCCCATCTAATCTCTCTAATCTTGTTAGTGAGGTGGTTGATTATCGCTCTAAAGATGATGTAGAGAGGGTTATTAAGGATGCCTATGCGGTGGTAACAGCTACTGGTGTAGAGGGTGCGGTAGAGGCTAGCATATCGGCAGATAAGTTATTAGCATCGGGGGCGATATTGGCAAATATGGGGGCGACAGATGAGTATGGAGAGACCATTGCTGAGAGTGCTGTTTTGGCAAATAAAGATACCATTAATTTTATCTTAGACGACCCTACACTTCTGCAATATATAGATGCCACTATGACCCTACACAACTATGGCGCAACTTATATACTGAATAACAGAGAGATAAGAGGTGTTATTATGCCACCTAAAGATATAGAAGCTGAGCTATTAAGACAGACGGCTGAGTGTGGCGTAATAGCAAGCGAGCTTAATGAGATATATAAATAAACGATGAAAATAGCAGATATAATACTACCAGACAAACCACTATTTCTTGCACCTATGGAGGATGTTACTGATCCCTCATTCCGTTGGTTATGTAAGCAGCAGGGTGCAGATATGATGTACACTGAGTTTATCTCGGCTGATGGGCTTATACGTGATGGTGGTAAATCGGTAGCAAAACTAGATATTTACGATTACGAACGCCCTATCGGAATACAAATTTATGGTTCTGAGATAGAGCCTATGGTAGAGGCTGCATTGCGTGCAGAGAGTGCGTCGCCCGATATTATTGATATTAATTTTGGGTGCCCAGTGCGCAAGATAGCTGGTAGGGGAGCAGGCTCAGGCATGATGAAAGATGTTCCTAAGATGGTAGAGATGACAAAGCGTATTGTTGAGGCTGTTAAACTACCTGTAACCGTCAAAACACGCTTAGGATGGGATGAGGAGAGTAAAAATATAGAGGATATAGCCCTGCGTCTCCAAGATGTGGGTATAGCGGCTCTCACTATCCATGGCCGCACACGTGCACAACTATATACGGGTGTTGCTGATTGGTCTTTAATAGGAAAGATTAAAAATAACCCTCTAACCCATATCCCTATTATCGGTAATGGCGATATTAATTCGCCTGAATCGGCTAAAGAGGCTTTTGATAGGTATGGCGTTGATGGTATTATGATAGGACGTGCCACCTATGGCAGACCGTGGATATTTAGAGAGATACGTCACTACCTATCAACTGGCGAGTTACTCCCTCAACCTAGTGTACTAGAGCGTGTTGAGCTAGCAAAACAACATCTAGCCAAATCTATTGAGATTAAAGGAGAGAGGGTTGGTGTTTTAGAGATGCGTCGTCACTTTAGTTCATATTTCAAGGGGCTATCACACTTCAAGGATACAAGATTAAAACTGGTAACTATCAATGAGATAGAGGAGTTATATGACACTCTAGACTATATCTCTCAAAGGTGGGGAGATGAAGATATGACCGCAATAGTCCCAGATAATATATATACAAAATAGACAAAAATTTTACAAATATAACACACCAATCTAAAATACATATAATTTTTAAGTAAATTATACAAAATAATATAATAAGGCATAATTTTTGTTATAAAAAATACAAAAATTCAATAATTATGGTATCATTAAGTCAATCACAGGTACAAAAGATGTTGCAGAAATTATCTCCGCAACAAATTCAGATGATTAAGCTGTTAGAGTTGCCAGCTATTCAGTTAGAGCAACGTATAAAGAGCGAAATCGAAGAGAATCCAGCATTGGAGGAGGTACCATCACGTGAAGATGGCATCATGCGCAATGTGAGCCTAGATGATTATCAAAAAAAGGATGAGATACCAAGTTATAGGCTATATGTAAATAACTACTCTAGAGATGACAAAGTGGCCTCTGTTCCTCTTTCAGATGGCATGACATTTTACGAATATGTAAATCAGCAGCTATCATATATACAAGAGTGTGAAACAACTAAAATCATTGCAGAGTATATTGTGGGTAGTTTGGATAGAAATGGTTACCTGCGTAGAGATGTAGAGAGCATTATAGATGATCTCTCTTTTTCTACGGGTATTGAGGTTACGGCTGAAGAGGTTGAACACGCTTTGGCTGTTGTGCAACGTCTTGAACCACATGGCATAGCGGCACGTAATCTGCAAGAGTGTCTATTATTACAGTTACGCTATCACCCCAAGAGCGATATAATTAATATGGCTATTGATGTTGTTGAGAACCATTTTGATGCTTTTGTAAAGAAACACTACGATAAAATTGTTCATCGCCTCAATATAACAGAGTCCCAATTTAGGAGAGTTATTAACACAATAGTGGGTCTATCGCCTAAACCAGCCAATCAATATACAGAATCTTTGCAATCAGAGCCAACACTCCAGATAATACCTGATTTTGTTCTAGAGAGTAGCAGTAACGATGTTTATGAGATAGTTCTGAATAGAAATAACCTACCAGATATTAAGGTAAACGACAGCTATTTAGATATGCTTGAGGGGCTGATAAAAGAGACTAAGAGAGCTAATAAACTAGTAAACAGCGTAGATGAGCAAGATAGAGAGGCTGCACATTTCATTAAGCAAAAGATAGAGTCGGCTAAGTGGTTCATATCTGCTATCAAGCAACGCAACGCCACTCTTCTACTTACTATGAATTCTATATACAGATTCCAAAGAGAGTATTTTGAGGATGGCGACGAGACCAAACTAAAGCCCATGATACTAAAAGATATTGCAGACAGAACGGGTCTTGATGTATCAACCATCTCACGTGTTGTGAATAGCAAATATATTCAAACTCATTTTGGGGTCTACTCTCTAAAATATTTCTTCTCTGAGGCTATGCAGACAGTAGAGGGCGAAGAGGTATCATCTCGTGAGATTAAGAAAATCCTCTCTGATTGTGTTGAAAATGAGAATAAACGCACTCCTCTAACCGACGAGGCACTTATGGTTATCCTACAAGATAAAGGGTACAAGATAGCACGCCGAACAGTTGCTAAGTATCGTGAGATGCTAGAGATACCTGTGGCACGGCTGCGCAAATCGTTCTAGGGCGATTCGCAAAAAAGAGGTTGTCTCAAAGAGCGTTTAGCTCTTAATAGACAACCTCTTTTTTTTAAGCAGTTCCAAAGTTACGATAGAACTTTGATAACATAACATCTAACTGTTTTAACTCATCATCATCTGCTATAACATGCGAAGATAGCAACTCCTCGTCGCTCATAGTCTCATTATCAATGATGTTTTCTTTTAAAGTGTACTCTTCTAGCATAGGCAAATTTTTTGTTATTAATTATTTGTTAACAATTTAAAAACGTATTATAACATCGAAATATTGTGCCCCCTACTTTCCAATCTATTGCTGTACTGTAAAAAAACAAATTTTTGATTTTTTCTACTTCCAGAAGTGCCAGTATACCCAAAATTGGATTTAGGTGGGTTTTAGGGTAGATATGACGTGCATAAATTCAATCAACAGGCACGCTGGACACTACTAGTTTCCAATTCTGATTTTTAGCCCTACACCATATATCACTCCGAAATCAACGCCCTCTCTATTATATATACCTCCCACACCAATAATCAGTCCAAATGATAATCTACGTTCATTATAATATATACTATTTGTGCTCTCTTTCTCAATATATCTTGTTGTGGGGTAGAACTCTAAAGATATAGGTTTAACCCTAAAACCCTCAACCACAAAGTGATAACTACTATCTCTAAACTCATATTTTTGTATTGGTATGGGTATATTTATAGTATCACGATAGATAAGCGTATCAATGCGAATAATCTCACTTTCGATATTAGTAAAGATTGTATCTCTAATAGTATCTCGTATTATGGTATCTCGTACCACTGTTTCGGTAGTGTGTATTACATCAGGTCTCTTAGATAGGTACTGCCACCCTATTATGGTGAGTAGCAGTACTATAATTATTATATTGAGTTTCATAAGCAACTATTATGAAAAGACAAAAGAGTCGTCTGAGTACTCTGATATTACATACCAACTATTGTTAGAGCTAATAATACGAAGATATGATATATTAACAGGTGCCATTATTTGAGTATACGCCGCAACATTGTTACTCAGGTTATTATTTCTATAAACATAACAGTTATGAAAAATCAATCCACCCATTGCCACTTTTGTTACATTAAACCAAAAAAAGGTTAAAATTAATCCATCTCTCGTAGGACGTGGTACTATACAATCATACCCTCCCATTTTTACAGACGACTGCATAAGGGGGTTCAGTACAAAATTATCACTATCTACATTTGTAAAAATAGTGTGATTTGCTGAACTCTCAATTACTCCACTCACTGAGGCGTTATTGAGATGTACTGTCCCGATATAGTCTATCATAAAATTGGGTTTTTCGGGTTCAGTGCCCCCAGTAAACATCCACTTTAGGTAATCACTACATATCTTGTAGGCATCATGCGAGTGAGCCCCTATTGACACATAATCATCTTCTAATCCGCTCATAAATGCAATGTCTGAGCCATTAGAATCTACTACTGCCATCACCTTAGATAACGACACTCCGCTAAACTCTTCAGAACCATACTCCTGCATAACCTCATTAAGATACTTAAAGGGTTTAACAGTATCTGCTATTGAGTCGTCAATATCCTTACTACTAGCATCATTAATTGCATCTAGAATCATAACATATAGGTTGTAGTATAGGTTAGCTACACTTGTTATGTCATCTACAATAGCAATATTTTCAGTGTTACTATCCGTATATTTGGTTAATAGATAGTAGTAGTTATTATAGGCGTTATAGTATGAAGACATATCAATCCCAAACTTATTGAGATTAATCACACTCTGCCTTTGAACTATTATATTTCTTATCTCCATTGTTAGAGAGAACTTTTCAGATGGCGAGATATAATTATCGTCTGCCCACTCATCTATCCTACCACTAATATTAACACCTATCTCATACGCCTCACTAATCTGTTGATCGAAATCATATCTCGATAGTGTAAAGTCGCTAGCACTATCCCCCTTTTCAATCTGCACCGAACTAATTTTAACAGTAGTGCCATTGTAAGTAGGTAGATAAATATAGAAATAAAGATATTGTATATCTCTATCAAATGTGTGAGTCAACACAATACGTTCCCACTGGTTTGTTACACTATTCTCTTCATTTATTGTGTATGAAGTTGATGCCAATACTATTTTCGCACCTAAACTGCTACTTTTAACCCACACAGAAAATGTATATGTGTCGCCATACTTAGCACTCATACTCTTTGAATATACTGTAGCTGTATTACTACCTATTTTTGTATAAAGGTAGGATGGTTGATTATTAACCATATCACTGTTATCTACACCATTATACTGATAGTTTGATGAACCGAAAGCTCTAAAATTTTGATTGGCATAGTTGATAAGCCCCAGATTCAACCCTTCAACCAACTCTTTAGCCGCCTCTTCTGCAGCTTGTTGTGCCGCTGTGGCTTTCTCTTGGGCTGCCGCTATAGCCCTAGCCTCAGATTCGGTTATCTCTCCATCAGCATAGGCATTAGCCGTTGTTATTGCTAACTGCTTAGCCATCTCAACATAATTCTCATAGGCATCTGTCACTCGCTCTTCGCTAGATGTTATCTCGCCATCAATATAGGCATTAGCCGAAGCGATGGCAAGCTGTTTGGCTGCATCGGCATAGAGTGTGTATGCCTCTGTTATCTTAGCCTCGCTAGCTGTTATCTCGCCATCGGCATAACTATTGGCAGTTGTTATTGCTAACTCCTTAACTGCATCGGCATATTTCTCATAGGCATCGGTTATCTTTGTCTCACTAGCTGTTATCTCGCCATCTGAATATGCATTAGCAGTAGTAATAGCCAACTCTTTTGCAGTGTCGGCATAGGCACGATAGGCATTAGTTATTTTTGCCTCACTTGCCGATAGCACTCCGTCAGCATAACTATTAGATGTGTTTATTGCCACCTGCTTGGCCGCATCTGCATAAGCCTCATAAGCATCTATTATCTTTGTTTCGCTAGCTGTTATCTCGCCATCAGCATAGGCTTTAGATGTAGCTATTGCTAACTCTTTTGCTCTATTGGTGTAGTATTCATAAGCATCTGTTATCTTCGTTTCGCTATCTGTTACTACGCCATCAGCATAGGCATTAGATGTGGCTATTGCCTGTTGTTTGGCTGCATCGGCATACCCCTCATAAGCGGTGGTTAGTCTCTCCTCACTAGATGTTATCTTACCATCGGCAGCCACCGAAGCGGCCACTATCGCCGCCTCTTGCGCTGCATCGGCATAGTTCTGATAGGCTGTTGTTATCTTCTCCTCGCTAGCAGATAGTATCCCATCAGCATAGGCGTTAGATATTTGTGTTGCATTAGCAATGGCCGCCTCTTGAGAGTCATTAGCCTTTTGTAGAGCATACGCCTCAACACTAGTTATTATGCCATCAACCATTGCCTTACTATACACATCATCGGCATTAGCCTTAGCTGCATCAAGTGATGTTATAGCGGTCTCTAACTGCTTTTTCGCATCCTCAGTTTTTGCATTGGCTGCCATCTCTGCTAGAGAAGCCCTCTCTTCGGCTATACTGTTGGCATAGGCCTCATAATTACTTTTCAAATCGGCTGGCGATAGGGTATATGGTGTAGCAAAATGCCCAACCTCTAGTTTACACCATTTAAACATAACAAGTTCTCCCACTTGTTGAGTCAAGTCTATATGCTTTATATATAATCCGAATCTAAATCTCTCTATATCTTCTACTGCCTCAAAGGTGGTTACTAGTGTCTGCCACTCTTCTGAGGGGCGAGTAATATCTAATTTTTTCTTATAGATCATATTTTTCACCAAACTAGTGCTGTATGGATAGATATAACCCTCGTCGATTTTTGATATATCAGATACTCTTACATTTACTGATATTGTATATACCCCCTTAGGTAAATTATTGTAAAAACGATATGTCATGGTGTGTAGTGTGCCAATAAACTCAAATATTGCAATACCATCAACCACACTTTTACTCATATAGGCTGTATTTGTCGTCCATCCATTTGTGAGTCCATTCTCGAAATTAGAACCATCAAAGAGATTCACTCCACCAATTTGTATATTGTCAATAATCCCTTGTGTTATTGCTTCAGCTATTGCATTGGCTAATTTAGTGCGCTCAGCATAGTAGTTAGATGTTAATTGGTTATGTTGCTCGTGCTGCTCTTCTGTTATGTTAGTATCTGTTGTCTTTCCTGCAACTAACAAAATATCATATACATCTATAAAAGAGTCTATCAGTGCATCTTTCGCTTTTTTAAGAGAGTTAATATCCACCTCATAATGCAGAGCATCAACCTCATACTGTGCATACTCTAATAGTATCTGTGTATATAGATTGCGATAATTTACCTTATCCTCAATCGATATTACCAAATCGTTCGACATTTGAGCTATACGATACATAGTATCGTTTATAGGCAACCAATCGGATAGTGACGAACTGACGCCCCTATCTTTAAGAGCTATATACATTGTATTATCATCTACATCAACCCATATATCATTCTGCTTATAGGCGGCACTAGGATATGTATTTGAGTAGAAAATCTGAGCCCTCTCGCCTGCTATTGCCATCGCCTCATTAGCTATCTGCTGCGCTAAACCAGCCTGACTATCAGAGAGTAATACCCATTGATATGTGCCATTCAGCTTAACAAACTTGTATGTATTAATAATTGTATCTCCCTCTAGCTGGTTATATATATCCTCTTCATGGATATGTTTATCTGCATCGGTTAGCCACTCATTAGCGGGGTAATTATCTAGCGTAGGGGTCTCTTCGCCTGTGTATGATTGAATCAGACCATCTACCTGAGACTCTAATCCCAGTAGTTTTGCATCAATATCAACAAAGTGATTATCTGTCTCTTTTGTATATCTGTCAAGAGCTGCATTATTTATATCAACACCATTCTGTGCCGCTTCTGCTAGTTGCTTGGCTATATTTGCCTGAGCAGCTGCTTCATCAGCCGCTAGTTGCGCCTCAAGTATAGCCTCACGCTCCTCCTCTGTTATAAGACCATCACGCAGAGCCTCCGCCGTCTCTTCAAGCAGAGCATTAGCTGCCTCCTCGGCTAAACGTGCTGCTTCATCGGCATATTGATGATATTTATTATCTAAATCAGCTTGCGACAACCTGAAATCAGTAGCCTTATTACCCCTCTCTATCTGTACAGAGCTAATTAATACCTCAGCCCCATCAATAATAGGAAGGTAGACAAAACACTCTAAATTTTCAATATCCTCACTAAATTTATGGGTCATAACAACACGCTCCCATATATTTATTTTATCACTCTGTTTCTCAAGATTGATATATGTATCTGTGGATTTATGCACTCTTAGCGAAGTGCCAGCATAGCTACCCTTTACCCATACAGAGAATGTATAACTCTCGTCTGCCTTAACATTTATTGTTGTCTTATATATGTATGCAGGATTAACCCCTAATTTAGTATAACTATATGATGCCTGACTATTTACAGTGTCGTGATATATCAACTCATTAAATCTGTAATTATTGGTATCAGCAATTTCAAAATCTTGATTCACTAGATTTACGGCACCCACCTCAACATCATTTATCGCCTCCCATGAACTGTCGCAATATATACCTACTGTGTGTGTTGAGTTATCTGTATATGTTATTATAGACTTAGTCCATATATACATACCACTAACCCATGCAGGTGGTGTTGTCTCCCAACCAGTCAATGGCGGCTCTGTCTTGCTGTCTGAGATAGCATAATACTCTACTATACTCTTAATACCTAATCCCGATGAACCAGTAATACACACAGGATTAGAGGTAACACTTGAGGTATCACTATATGTTGTTTTTACTCTACTCCATATATACATCCCCTCTTCCCACGTGGGAGCAAGGGTTGTCCAACCATCATCAGGGGCTACGCTATTACTATCGCTCTTGGCATACTCTACATCTGTATATATAATACTAAGACCTAAATCGCCCTTTACCATAGTCCACTTATATCTACTAGGATCATCGCTATCATCCTCAATAAAATCAGAGTATGTACCTATATATCGTCTATCATCACTCTCGCTAGTAGAGAAATCTATTACACCATCGGCACTATTAGCATAGGCAATGTGGAGATATGATGTTCTACCATCTTCGCCCTTAGAGCCTGCTATACCTCTATCTCCCTGCACCCCCTCAATACGCACCCATTGATATAGTGAGGGGTCATTACTATCATCTTCACTAAAATCAGAGTAAATACCCATATATGTGTCGGGGGTCTCGCTCATAGGTATTCCAGTACTATTAGGAGAGTATTTGATATGAACATAACTTGTCCTACCATCCGCTCCATCGTCACCTGGAATACCCTTAGTTGCCATATTGATAATAACCTTACCCACCTTTACAGTGTCATTATCTATCGACTTGCTTAAATTAATCTTCACTTGTGCCATAATCCAAATCTCCTTTCGATACACTACTTACTAACTCAAATGCAGAGGCACGTGCAATTATCACACTATCATCAGCCACCACCAACTCAACACTATACCTACCAACAGGCATTCTGTGTGTCCTCTCGCTTGATATGCTAAAAGAGTGCTTCCCCTCTTTATTTATTGTCATCTCATCCTTAGTTATTACTATCGGATGTTTCGGGTGCTTATATATCCAGATTGTGAAATCGACCTCATTGAGATTAATATCATCACTCTCTATTGTTGCCTCTATTGTTTCGCCTTGATAATATTTCATAATATTTTTTATTATTGTTTAATACATATATATTTGGCGCAAAAATAGTTTCGGTTCTACTCTATTACTAATATCTGTTATAATAATAATTATAAAGAAAATCACTATATTTGTACTCAAAATAGAGTATATGAGAAAAATTACTAATGAAGAGCTAAATAGAATCACTCCTGAGGAGTTTAAAAATAGCACAAAGAACCCAATTATTGTTATTGCTGATAACCTACGTAGTTTAAATAATATAGGTTCACTATTCCGCACAGGTGATGCCTTTGCCATAGAGAAGATATATCTTTGTGGTATATGTGCAACACCGCCCAATAGAGAGATACATAAAACGGCGCTAGGAGCAGAGCTTAGCGTTGAGTGGGAGTATGTTAAAGAGTCTAAAGATGTTGTGTTACGAGTTAAAAACGAGGGTTACACCGTAATTGCGATAGAGCAGGTTGAAGGGGCTATTATGCTTGATAAATTCATTCCAGAAAAAGGGGCTAAATATGCTATTGTACTTGGTAATGAGGTAAATGGCGTAACACAAGAGGTGGTTGATTTGTGTGATATGGCAATAGAGATACCTCAATCGGGCACAAAACACTCTCTTAATGTGTCGGTAGCAGGTGGTGTAGTATTATGGCATCTGTATAAAGGTTAGTCACAAAATAGGGGGGGGTAATAAAAATCCACAATGGTCTTTTACTAAATAGTTAGATTCTAAATAACTAGCTAGGTGTCGCATTTTTAAAAATTGCTTTAGCTTTGGTGCGTTTCTCGCACTATTAATAACAGAGCGTCCTTGTGGTAGTGAGTATTTAGGATTGAGTTAAAAACTAGGTGGACGCACGATTCGAAAGAATCGTGCGTCCACCTAGTTTTCAGATTGAGCCTTCTTTCTATTTAGCACGCTTTATTCTAGTCTCCTTTTTTTAATTATTGTTGTCCGGTAAAAAAATCAAAAAACCTATTAACTGTCTATCCTACAATAAATTAATTGTGATTAAAATTATAGGGGCTTACAAAACTGAAATTTTGATTTTTTTACCTTTAGAAGTGCCAGTTTACCCAAAATTGGATTTAGGTGCGTTATAGGTGCCCTAAAACACACCTGCGGAGTACATGGGTACTTTATATGGTGGGTTTTAGGGTAGATATGACGTGCATAAATTCAATCCTCAGATTCTCCGGACACTAATATTTTTTAATATATTCACTAAGTTCTACTCCATCTATTCGGATATATGTATCAGGAAGTATTACACTAAGTGAATCAAGATGACTAAAGCTCCGCCTCGTTAGGTCAAGAGTATCTATTTTTAAATGTTTTATCAAATGTAATTCGCCATAAAAAAAATCCCACATTACATTATAAATCAGTCTGTTTACAGATTTCACTTTTGAAAACTCTTCACTTATAGATTTATCTTCTACATCAATACTCATTATATCTACATGCTTTTTAAACTCAACTTTAGGGGGGTCTATCTTATGCACAAACCACCCTATCTTAGGGGTTAATCCAAAAGTGGTTTTGTCTTGCTCTAACCCAATAAAACCAGCACATAGCTCTATATCTGTTCTCTCATTTGTCTGAGCATTTATTGCCACTGCTGGAACTTTTACGGTCTCGTCTGGCAGATTTAGTTTATACAATCTCTCAAGCGATAATCTCTCTCCTTTTTCTGTATAGGGGAAAAATTTTACTATCCAACCATCAGCGTATGGCCGAGACTGTATGTCGCACAAACCACCATTATCATACATGAAGATATTACGCCAAAATTCAATATCTACATCCCCCACAGTGCTCTTTTTTATCTCTTTTAATATAGGTAGTATGGCATCAATCCACCAATCAAGCCCTATATCATAATCTTTGATAGCTAGGATCTTATCTATTACCTTTTGCCAATCTTTGGGTGTTCCGAGTAGTGTTATCTCAGGTATTCCACACACAACATACACTATTTCATACTCATAATACTCTTTGACTGTACTCATGAGGGTTATCTTAGATGTTATTATCTCTGCTTGGGTTGAGGTTGAGAAATCACAGGCAAATATCTCTGCTATATTGCCTTTGGTATTTAATTCTATCTGTTCTGTCAATCCATCTACCGCCTCCTCCCAATCTATGCTCTCAAAATCTGCTCCAGAATAAACTACTAATCTCTTTTTGTCCTCGTGAGATACAAATTTATCTCTATATTTCTCAGGTTTCAGATTGATATGAAAAGCAAATCCTTGACTAATTAATAACCATAACATATCAGGTGAGATGGTAAAGGGTCTATGATCTGCATAGGCTCTTCGCATACCTTCAAAAAATGAGTTATGCTTATAATTAACCAGCTGTTCTGGTAACTTACTATGTTTTAAAAGTTGAGACACAAAAGGTGTTGAGTAGTTATAATCACGTATATCTACTCTCGAAATAGCCATTAGATTATATATCTCTTCTATGCTCTTCTCTACAAGAGTATCTGTCGGTTTCGATAAATCGTCTAGTTTAATATTAATATGGCTTTGTGCGCATACCAACATAGAGAGTAGAGAGAATACTATACACAGTGTAAATTTGCTCATAAAAATTATTTTAAGGGGTAAATAATTGAGTGGTGTTATTATAATAGAACGAATATTTTTATTAAATTATTACTATTCATGTCCGACAGAAAAAAATAGCGTAACACTCAGATTTTTTTAATAAAACAGTTGTTTTTGTGATAAAATTTTATTAATTTTGCGGTCGAGTATATTATATTGATTGAAGTTGTGAGGGATTCGATATTAAGAAAACCAGAGTGGTTAAAAATAAGGCTAGAAAATAGTAAAGAGTACTCTATGGTCTCTAAATTGGTAGAGGAGAATGGATTGCACACTATTTGCAGTAGCGGCAAATGCCCCAACATGAATGAGTGTTGGAGTAGAGGAACAGCTACATTTATGATTTTAGGAAGTATATGTACTCGTGCGTGCAGATTTTGTGCTACTGCAACGGGCAAACCGTTGGTAGTTGATACTAATGAACCGCAGAAGGTGGCAAACTCTATAAATATAATGAAATTAAAACATGCTGTTATAACTTCGGTTGATAGAGATGATTTGCTTGATGGAGGAGCTGAGCAGTGGGCCGCAACGGTGCGTAGTGTGAGGGAGAAGTGCCCAACTACAACAATAGAGCTACTGGTTCCTGATTTTGATGGAAAAACAGATTTGTTAGATATTGTTATCAATGAGAAACCCGATATTATGGGGCACAATATAGAGTGTGTTCGTAGGGTTACACCAGAGATACGCAGTAGAGCAAAATATGATTTATCTCTTGAAGTAATACGATATATTGCAGAGAGGGGTATGGTGGCTAAGAGTGGTTTGATGGTAGGCGTTGGAGAGAGTGATGACGAAGTGTTAGATACGCTTCGTGATTTAAGAGATGCTGGATGTAGTATAGTAACTATTGGGCAGTATCTGCAACCAACAGCAAAACATCTACCTGTAAGTAGATATGTTCATCCTGATATGTTTGATAGTTATAAGCAGACAGCATTAGAGATGGGTTTCGATTATGTTGAGTCGGGGGCGTTAGTGCGTTCATCATATTTGGCTGATAGAGCTGTAAATAGTGGCAAGACAAAGGTTAAATTAGGAGATAAAAGATAGAGGATGATAAATAAAGATATAGAGATTATTGATTGCGGAGTTATTGAGTATGGCAAAGCGTGGGATATGCAGAAAAGCATATTTAACGGTCGTCTTGATGGTAGCTCAGAGCAGAACGTGCTTCTATATTGCGAACATCCACACGTATATACACTAGGTAAGAGTGGTGATGCCGAAAATCTGCTTATAAGTAGTGATTTTCTTAAGAGCATAGATGCCACCTACTTTGAAATAGATAGGGGAGGAGATATTACCTATCATGGTTATGGGCAGCTAGTGGGCTACCCAATAATAAATGTAAACGAGTATAATATGGGTCTTAGAGACTACATATACTCACTTGAAGAGGCAATAATTAAAACTATTGCCCATTATAATATTATAGGTTCACGTTTGGAGGGGGCTACTGGCGTATGGGTCGGAGCGAAAGGGCGTGAGAAAAAGATTAGTGCAATAGGCGTTAAGGCCTCTCGTTTTATTACGATGCACGGCTTTGCTCTTAATGTCTCAACAGATTTGAGATATTTTGAATATATCAACCCATGTGGTTTTACTACAAGGGGTGTTACATCAATAGCTAAAGAGTTGGGTATTGGTGTTGAGGAGCAGGCTAATCTTATGATTGAGGTAAAACAACTGTTTGCAGATAATTTTGCAAAGGTGTTGGGTGTATCGCACTTCGCTAAAGAGAGGGCTTAGATATACATATACTTCTGAACTAGTTGCGGGTAAGTTTCGGAGAGTTCCTGCAATTAAAATAAGGGGAGATACGTTCTTCTCTTATACGGCTAGAATAATAATAAAACTATATATATGACTGTAGAGAAAAAGTGGGTTCTTAAGTCGCAGGGAGACTACGAGAATTCACAACTATTATCGGGAGAGTTAAACCTCCCCGAAATATTATCTAATCTACTAGTTCAGAGAGGTATTGATTCGTTAGAGAAAGCGGATGAGTTTTTTAATCCTAAGTTAGAAAACTTACATGATCCATATCTTATGAAAGATATGAAAAAGGCAGTTGAACGTATTGAAAAGGCTGTTTTGAACCGTGAATCGATAATGGTATATGGCGATTATGACGTTGATGGAACAACGGCAGTTGCTTTAATGTATCTATTCTTAACGAACAATGTAGGAGCTGATAAGGTAAGATTTTATATCCCTGACCGTTATGAAGAGGGTTACGGTGTGTCTAAGCGTGCATTAGATTATGCAGCTGAAAATGGTGTTAAACTTATCGTTGCGCTTGACTGTGGTATTAAGGCTAATGAAGAGATTGATTACGCTAAATCATTAGGTGTCGATTTCATTATTTGCGACCACCATCTACCAGGCGATGAGCTACCTAATGCGGTGGCTGTTCTGGATCCTAAGCGTGAGGATTGCAACTATCCTTTCAAAGAGTTATCAGGGTGTGGTGTGGGCTTTAAATTGGCTCAAGCTTACTCTCTTAAAAATGGCATTGCCTTTGCCAATATACAGCGATTACTTGATCTGCTGGTTGTAAGTATAGCCTCTGATATAGTGCCTATTGTGGGAGAAAACCGTATCTTGGCATATTATGGGTTACAAAATATAAACTACAATCCGAGTATTGGATTAAAGACCATCATAAAGATATGCGGTCTCTCTTTCGGAAAGATTTCTATTGATGATATAGTGTTTAAAATAGGTCCACGTATCAATGCGGCTGGACGTATGGAGAACGACCCTGATGAGGGGGGCTCTGCTTCAGGAGGTAATAATGTTGTTAAACTACTGATTGCTGTTGAGGAGAGTAGAGCACTGCGCTATGCCACTATCATAGATGAGTGTAATACGGGGCGTAAGGTGGTGGATAGAACAATAACTAATGAGGCAAATAAAATTGTTGATACTCTGCACGCTAATGAGGATTTAAAGTGCACTGTTCTATATAATAGCGAGTGGATGAAGGGTGTTGTGGGTATCGTTGCATCACGTCTTATTGAGAGATACTATCGCCCAACAGTTGTATTAACTATGTCTAATGGATTAATCACTGGTTCGGCACGTAGCATACCGGGCTTTGATGTTTATCAAGCTATTGAGCACTGTTCTGATTTACTAGAAAATTTCGGGGGTCACACATACGCTGCTGGTCTCTCTCTTAAACCTGAGAATTTTGAGGCTTTTAAAGAGAAATTTGAAAAATATGTAGATGATAATATTGATGAAGAGGTACTAATTCCTCAGATTGATATTGATTTAGATATTCGTATTGAAGATGTTAATATGAACCTACTAAGGCAACTGAATCGTTTTCAGCCTTTTGGGCCAGGTAATCAGCAGCCTATCTTTAGGGCTAGACGTGTTACGGGTCGTGCCCGCAAGGTTGGTAAACGTGAAGAGCATCTTAAAGTGGATGTAGAGGTGCCAATGAGAGGTTATATCTCAGGAATAGCCTTCGGGCAAGCAAGCTCTATTTATCGTATAGTATCGGGGGATCAGTTTGATGTATGTTTCGCCCTTACTGAGAATAGATATAGGGGTACTGAGGAGTTGCAGCTAAGGATTAATGATATTAAATCATCAACATAATGATTACAACTATTGAGGAGCTTTATAGTATATTTTGCGAAGATGATTACTATATATCAATAGATAGCAGAGAGATAGAGGCATGCACCGCTAAGGGTGTAAAGAGTATCTTTTTTGCAATTAAAGGGGAGAATTTTAACGGGAATGACTTTGTTATTCCCGTTATTGGTATGGGGTGTAGCTATGCAGTTACAGATGACATGAAGTATGAGGGTATAGATAGAGTTTTTGTTGTTAAAGATACTTTTACTGCCCTTACTGAGATGGCTATAATGCATAGAAACTATCTCAAACACACCCATTTGGCCATTACAGGCTCTAATGGCAAGACAACCACTAAAGAGCTTGTTTTTGTTGTTTTGAGCAGAAAATATAACTGCTATTGTACCAAGGGAAACCTTAATAATCATTTAGGCGTGCCACTAACAGTGCTACGCACCCCTAAGAGTGCCAACTTTTCTGTTATAGAGATGGGGGCTAATCACCCTTTTGAGATAGCCCATCTATCAACTATTGCACAACCCGATTTTGGATTAATAACCAATATAGGCAGAGCCCATCTAGATGGTTTTGGAGGTGTGTGTGGTATCAGAACGGCGAAAGGGGAGCTTTTTGATTATTTGAATGAGCAGGGGGGAACAGCTTTCTATCTTAGTGAGGGGGCTCACCTTGCTGAAATGGTTAGAGAGCGCACTAATCTAAGAGGTATCTCTTATGGTGTGGCAGATTTACAGACCGAAGAGGGATTATTCTTAACTGTAAAGTGCGATAATCATGTTATGCGCACCAATTTAGTTGGAGAGTATAATATCTATAATGTGGCGGCAGCAATAGCTGTGGGTAGATATTTTGGAGTTGAGGAGAGTGATATTTTCGCAGCTATTGAAGAGTATATGCCAACAAATAACAGGTCGCAACTTGTTGAGGGGAGTAGAAACAGTGTTATTATTGATGCCTACAATGCTAACCCTACCAGTATGGAGCTGGCAATCACTAATTTTGATACTATACAGCACGAAAATAAGATTATGATACTAGGAGAGATGAAAGAGTTAGGTAGTTACTCTCTTGAGGCTCATATTGATATTTTTAAACAAATAGAATCTATGCTGTCTGAGGTAAATAGTGTTATGTTTGTTGGAGAGGAGTTTAAAAGAGCATCAGAGAGATATAGCTTAGCTACTAGGCACAACTTTTTCTCTGATGTAGAGGAGTTAAAGTGCTATTTAAGAGAGCAGAATATAGAAAATAGTTTGATTTTAATAAAGGGTTCTAACTCAACTAAGCTATTTACACTTGATTTAGCATAAGAATTAACCTTGCTGAAACATTTTTTATTCAGGGCAAACGCACGAAAAGTTAAATGCAATCAATAAGCTACCACGTTTGCCCTGAAGCGAACGAGAGTGAGCGTCGTGAGGAGCTTAAAGCGACGAAACGGTTTTTTGCAAGGCTGAAAGCCGAGCTTTTTTTTCAAAAAAGCGTAATTTACAGAAAAAATAAACCAGAAATTTGGGTGCACCTTAAAAATATTTTCGTGCGTTTGCCCTAATTTTTTATTGATAAATAGAGTGTTATCTCACTTTTTTAAGCTATCTTTGCACTTTCAAAAGAGGAAAATATGTATAAGTTAAGAAATATAGCGATTATTGCGCACGTAGACCACGGTAAAACAACGCTGGTAGACAAGATGATACAACAGGGTGTTCTATTATCTAAAGAGAGTAAAGGGGAGTTAATACTTGATAATAACGACCTAGAGAGAGAGAGGGGTATCACGATTCTTGCTAAGAATGTGTCGGTACAGTATAAAGATTACAAGATTAACATTATAGACACGCCAGGTCACTCGGATTTCGGTGGCGAGGTAGAGCGTGTTCTTAATATGGCGGATGGTGTTTTACTTCTTGTTGATGCTTTTGAGGGAACTATGCCTCAAACACGTTTCGTGCTACAAAAGGCGTTATCTATGGGCAAGAAACCTATCGTGGTGGTTAATAAGGTAGATAAGCAGAATTGTCGCCCTGACGAGGTTCACGAAGAGGTTTTTGATCTTATGTTTCAACTTAATGCCACTGAAGATCAGCTTGATTTTAAAACAGTGTATGGTAGTGCTAAGCAGGGCTGGATGAGCCTTGATTGGAAAAATCAAACAACAGATATTATTCCACTTTTAGATACAATTATCGAAGAGATACCTGAGCCTGAGATTGTTGAGGGAACACCTCAGATGCTTATCACTTCACTAGAGCACTCGCCTTATGTGGGTCGTATTGCTGTGGGTAAACTTACACGTGGTACTCTTAATGCTAATATGCCTGTAACTCTTGCTAAGCGTGATGGTGAGACATTAGTTAAAAGTCGTATCAAAGAGCTTATGTTATTTGATGGATTAGGTAAGAGTAAGGTAGAGAGTGTTACTTGCGGTGAGATATGTGCTGTTGTGGGTGTTGAGGGTTTTGATATTGGAGATACTATTTGTGATTTCGAGAATCCTGAACCTTTACAACCTATTGATATAGACGAGCCTACTATGAGTATGCTTTTCACTATTAATGATTCGCCTTTCTTTGGTCGCGAGGGTAAATTTGTTACCTCTCGCCATATCAAAGAGCGTTTAGATAAAGAGCTAGAAAAAAATCTTGCACTGCGTGTTAAGCAGGGTCTTACGGCTGATAAGTTTATTGTATATGGCCGTGGTGTGCTACATCTTTCGGTACTTATAGAGACTATGCGCCGTGAGGGTTATGAGTTACAAGTGGGACAGCCACAAGTACTTATAAAAGAGATTGATGGTGTTAGATGCGAGCCTGTTGAAGAGCTAACAATAGATCTACCTGAAGAGTATAGCGGACGTGCTATTGAGTTAGCAACAAAGCGTAAGGGCACGCTTGTTAATATGAATACGCATGAAGAGCGTACTCGCCTTGTGTTTGATATACCATCACGTGGTATTATAGGAATACGTAGTAACCTATTAACAGCTACTGCGGGAGAGGCTATCATGTCGCACCGTCTTAAGGGTTATGAGCCATATAAAGGTGATATAGAGATACGTATCAACGGTTCACTTATTGCTATGGAGGGTGGCGTTGCTTTCGCTTATTCTATCAATAAGTTACAAGATAGAGGAACTTTCTTTATCAGCCCTAATGACGAGATTTATGGTGGTCAGGTTGTGGGAGAGAACACACGTAGTGATGATATGATTATCAATCTTACTAAATCTAAGAAACTTACTAATATGCGTGCTAGTGGTAGTGATGATAAGACAGCTATCGCACCGCCTGTTATCTTCTCTTTAGAAGAGGCTTTAGAGTATATCCAAGCGGATGAGTATGTAGAGGTAACACCACGCTCTATCCGTTTAAGAAAAATATATCTTAATGAGCATGACAGAAAACGTTATGAGTCTCAGGCAGGTACTGTGAGAGAGTAATAAAAAAGAGGGCTGATTTTTTGAATCAGCCCTCTTTTTTAATTCTATTTAATTACTTGCTCTTGATATAGCTATCTATTGCCGAAGCCGCATCACGACCTGCTCCCATAGCTAAGATTACGGTTGCGGCACCTGTAACAGCATCACCACCTGCAAAGACACCCTCACGTGTTGTCTCGCCACCACTATCTTTAGTAACTAAACAGCCCCAGCGATTGGTTTCTAAGCCAGAGGTTGTTGAGGCAATAAGCGGATTAGGAGATGTTCCGAGTGCCATAATAACCACATCACACTCAATAACAAATTCAGACCCCTCAACAACAATAGGCGAACGTCTCCCCGAAGCATCAGGCTCTCCTAATGTCATGCTAACACACTCAATACCTTTAACCCAACCTTTCTCATCCTCAATGATACGTGTAGGGTTAGTAAGCATATTAAATATGATACCCTCCTCTTTAGCGTGATGAACCTCTTCTACACGTGCAGGAAGCTCTTGTTCGCTACGGCGATATACTATATACGACTCTGCACCCAAACGTTTTGCTGTGCGCACAGCATCCATAGCCACATTACCACCACCAACAACAACAACCTTATCGCCTGCATAGATAGGTGTGTCATAACTCTCATCATAGGCCTTCATAAGATTAGTACGAGTAAGAAACTCATTAGCCGACACCACACCATTAAGATTCTCACCAGGTATACCCATAAATTTAGGAAGACCAGCACCCGAGCCTATAAATACCGCCTCGTACCCCTCTTCATCCATCAATGAATCTATTGTTATGGTACGCCCAACAACAACATCACACTCTATATCAACACCTAACGCCTTAACGCTATTAATCTCGCTCTCTACTATCTTTGTCTTAGGAAGCCTGAACTCAGGAATACCATACTCTAACACCCCACCAGGGCGATGAAGAGCCTCAAATATCTTAACCTCATAACCCATCTTAGCTAGATCGGTAGCACACGATAAACCAGCAGGGCCACTGCCTATAACAGCCACTTTATGGCCATTAGCCACTATATCAGATGATGGCATAACACCATTCTCTTTAGCCCAATCCCCAATAAAACGCTCTATCTTACCTATTGAAACTGGTTCTCCTTTGATACCAAGTACACATTTACCCTCGCACTGCACCTCTTGCGGACATACCCTGCCACATACCGACGGCAGTAGCGAATCTTCGCTTATTATATCATAAGCACGTTTAACATCTCCTTCAGCCACCGCTCCAATAAATTGCGGTATCTTAAGCGATACAGGACACTCACTAACACATAGTGGTTTTTTACATGCAATACATCTAGATGACTCACGCATAGCCTCTTCTAGGTTATAACCGTAGCACACCTCTTCGAAATTAGTAGCTCTCTGTTTTGGGTCTTGCTCTCTTGCTGGTACTCTATCTAT
This sequence comes from uncultured Rikenellaceae bacterium, assembly GCA_964368765.1. Lineage (GTDB taxonomy): Bacteria > Bacteroidota > Bacteroidia > Bacteroidales > Rikenellaceae > JADFUS01. Next base: position 11,816 of record CAYJCU010000003.1, on the reverse strand, counting down.
TTTCTCTCTTGCCATAACTCAATCTATTGTAAATTAATTTTACACTTATGCCCTGCTGCACGCTCTTGCTCTGCCTTTAGCTTACGGCTCTCTATTGTTTTGTATTGTGCCTGACGACGCATAGCCTCATCAAAATCTACCTCATGACCATCAAATTCAGGCCCCTCAACACATGTAAAACGTGTCTTGCCACCCACTGTCACCCTACAAGCACCGCACATACCAGTACCATCAACCATTAGGGTGTTAAGACTAACAATAGTAGATATTCCATACTCTTTTGTTGTGAGAGCCACAAATTTCATCATTATCATAGGGCCAATAGCTATAACTAAATCATAACTCTTACCCCTATTTTCTATCTCATTACGCATAGCATCGGTAACAAGCCCCTTGAAACCCATCGAGCCATCATCAGTAGCCACTATCAGCTCTTTAGATACCGCCTCTAGTTCGCTTTTTAAGATAACTAAATCCTCACTCTTAGCACCTAGAATAACATCGGCAGCCACCCCCTGCTCATGTAACCACTTAACCTGCGGATAGGTAGGTGCAGCACCCACACCACCTGCTATGAATAGTATATTTTTACCCTTTAAATCATCTATATTATCATAAACAAACTCTGAAGGGTGACCCAAAGGCCCAACAAAACTATCAAAAGCCTCACCCTCATCAAGAGAACATATCTTAAGCGACGAAGCACCCACCACCTGCGTAACAATGGTAACGGTTCCACGCGCTTTATCATAATCACTTATCGTAAGGGGAACTCGTTCGCCCTTATCTCCAACCTTAACAATAACAAATTGCCCAGGTAGTGATGTTTTAGCCACTCGTGGGGCATACACATCCATCAAGTAGATATTTTTTGCTAATTCACGCTTAGCAACAATCTCGAAATTTTTAGCCATCTCTATTATAATTTTTGTTTTCTTAACCTTATTGTTGTAATTGGTTGTTGCGGGTCGTTTAGTAACAATGTTACTGAGGCGTCGCTATCTCCTAGCATCTCTATTTTTAATATACCACTCTCTTGTGGCTTGACTATTTTTGTTGATAAATCATACTCTATCACTCCACGTTCAACCAAAATATCAAGTATATTAAGATTGCTCTTTCCATTATTGCGAATAGCTATCTCTACACTCTCGCCTTTTGTAACCTCATAGTTAAGCGGCGAAATAATAGCTATCGGAGCACTCTCACGCTCGCTATCTGTTAGGTTAAAGGTGTTATATATCACCATTCCATTAACCACTATGCCTTTATCCCATCTCTTACCATTTATATTAAGGTATATGGTATCAGATATATTGCCATAAATAGAATCGGTTAGGTTAAAGCCAAAATCTAATATTATCTCTCTGTTGGGCTCCACTTTTGAACCAGAGAGAGCAACCTCTCCCCTACTGCCATCTGCCAACATAGCCTCAATAGTAGCACTCTTATTACCACCATTATATATTGTTAATATTGTTTGCGAACTCTCTCCCTGCATCATAACGCCCATTGGCAACATATCATCAGAGAGACTAACACCCTCAATAGCCTCAATAGGATATAACTCTTTAACACTCTTAGGACGTGGTATAACCTCTCCAGTAATGAAAAGTATATCTTTTTGCTTTCGGTTATCACTTATCATAACAACCTCTTTACGAATAACCCCTGGCCTACCCGCTGGGTTAAACTCTATCTCTATCTCACGACTCTTATTAGGCATAAGAGGTTTTTTTGATATATCAGAGGCAATACATCCACATCCCGAATAGCTATAATTTAGGATATAGGCTCTATCACTAATATTTTTAATGGTAAAGGTTGCCTTAACAACACCATCCACCTCTCGTATCTTACCCAAATCACAGGTGGCAGGGGTTATCTCTAACTGCTGAGCAGAGCAGATAACACCTACTAAGGTAAAAAGTATTGTTAATAATATTCTCATTATTTGTTAATTACGCCTGAACCTACTAACTCCCCCTCATCACTATACCATGTTGCAAATTGACCTGCTGTTACTCCTCGTTGCCACTCATCAAAAACAAGATATGCTCCATCTTCATTCTTAATCAAAAGACCACCTTGCAGAGGCTGACGATAACGAATACGTAGGTTATATCTACAACTATCCCCCTCACTGAGTGATAGATGTGGACGCACCCAATGCACCTCCTCATTACGGATATTCAATGCTTTACGGTGTAACCCTTTATGATTCTGTCCCTGCCCAACATATACTATATTACGCTCTACATCGGTAGCAATAACAAAAAGAGGCTCTTTTTTGCCACCCACACCCAGCCCCTTACGTTGCCCTACGGTGTAAAAATGTGCTCCGTTATGTTTTCCTACCACCACTCCATCATTAGGTTGGTATGTTATAGGTTGTGCTAATGATTTTAGTGTCTCACAATCATTTATATCTATACTATCAATCGGCATATCGTTATGGTTAAGATAACCACTCCAATCGTTGGCAATCTCAACTATCTCTCCCTCTTTAGCCTTTAATTTTTGCTGTAAGAAGATAGGTAAATCAACCTTACCCACAAAACAGATACCTTGAGAATCTTTACGCTTTGCCGTTGCCAAGCCCAACTCAGTAGCTATTCTGCGCACCTCAGGTTTCTCTATATCTCCGATAGGGAATAACGATTTACTAAGTTGCTCTTGAGATAATTGACATAAAAAATAACTCTGGTCTTTATTATTATCTACCCCCGCTAGTAGCTGATACTGCTCAACACCATCCTCCTCAATAACACGACGACGGCAGTAATGCCCCGTAGCAACATAATCGCCCCCTAGCTTAAGAGCCGCCTCAAGAAATGCATCAAATTTAATCTCACTATTACACAGCACATCAGGATTGGGAGTGCGCCCCATCTCATACTCACGGAACATATACTCTACAACCCTCTCACGATACTCTTTACTCAAATCTATTTGATGAAATGGAATATCCAACTTACGAGCCACCATATCGGCGAAGAAGAGATCATCCTCCCACGAGCACTCTCCCGTAAGTGAACCCACTGTTTCGTGCCAGTTACGCATAAAAAGACCTATTACCTCATAGCCTTGCTGCTGTAGGACATACGCCGCTACACTCGAATCAACACCTCCCGATAACCCAATAACCACTTTTTTTGCCATAATTTACTCTCTCGCTCTACTTAAATATATAATATCGCCTGATTTAATACTATCAACCTCTTTATTATAACGCTTTAACTTGCGCTCTTTTATCTTTAACTTATCACTCAGAGATTCAAATGTATCTCCTTGGAGAGCAGAGGTATAAACCACAGCACCTTTACGTAAAACCTTACGACCATTAAGGATATATGCTCCAACTACCTCATCATTAACTATCTGATCTACCTCTGTTGCCACCCTATCTGAATTAGGACGCACCTTTCTTTCTCTTTTTTTAGGTCTTTTGGCACTATCAAGTTTATCTAGCTCATAAAGCTCAATCATATTAATAAGTATATCAGCATACTTAGGATTGGTAGCGTAACCAGCCTTTTTAAGCCCTTTAGCCCAGCCCTTATAATCCTCTCTTTTTAGTTTGAATAGCGAAGCATATCTAGGAGAGTCTGTTAAGAATGTGCCATGGTCAGCATACGAATCATCAACACTACTATACTTACGAAAACACTCCCCCTTCTCATCATCATCATGATAAACCTTCTCGCCTTTCCAATAACTTTTACACTTAATACCAAAATGGTTATTCGATTTTTTAGCCAACTCACTCTGTCCAAAACCGCTCTCTAATAGGGCTTGCGCCATAGTAATACTTGCTGGAATATCAAATTCATACATATTATTGATTGCAATATGCTTATATTTAGAAATATAGCTCTTAGCTTTACTGTTCTGTTTCTGACTGTAACCCACCTGCATAGATGCTATAAGTGCAACCATTGCAAGAATAAATTTAAACCTCATCTTCATAAATATCTCCTTTAAAACAACCAAAATTTTGATAAAAATAGTTTAGCTTTTCTTCCCCAAAACTCAGGTTAATAGTATAATCGCACAAAAATAATATATTTTTTTGAATTAACTGCAACATAACAAAAATAACGGTGAAATTTATTGCCAAAAGAGAGAGTTGCTACCCGGGGCAAACGCACGAAAAGTTAAATGCAATCAATAAGCTACCACGTTTGCTCTGAAGCGAACGAGAGTGAGCGTCGTGAGGAGCTTAAAGCGACGAAACGGTTTTTTGCAAGGCTGAAAGCCGAGCTTTTTTTTCAAAAAAGCGTAATTTACAGAAAAAATAAACCAGAAATTTGGGTGCACCTTAAAAATATTTTTCGTGCGTTTGCCCTAAGTTGTTACCCCTTAAAATTGAAGTTATAGCATTTTTTGCTCGTGTTATAAATTTATATTTTTTTTGCAAAATACTTTTTGTTAAAAATTCAACAAAAATGGTAATTTGTATTAAAAAAGCTAAAAAAACTGATGATTAAGAGTGATGTGGTATTAAGAAAAAAGATGCCCTACAGCACTCTCTAGGCTATATTTTAAAGAAATATAGGATAAGATTTGGATATGTGATTTAAACTAGTTAATTTTGTAACATCGCACGCGTACAAAAAGTGTGCATGTTTAAATGTTATTACAAAATAATTTAAAAACTTAAAATAATTAACAGATTATGGAAAAACTTCTTTTATTGGGAAATCAAGCATTTGCACAGGGTGCTATTGATGCAGGATTATCAGGGGTATATGCTTACCCAGGAACTCCATCAACAGAGATAGCTGAGTATATTCAGGAGTCTAAAACAGCTACTGAGAGAGCTCTACAAAGCCGTTGGAGCTCTAACGAGAAGACAGCGATGGAGGCGGCTTTAGGTATGTCTTATATGGGCAAGCGTTCTATTGTGTGTATGAAGCATGTGGGTCTTAATGTTGCAGCTGATGCCTTTGTAAACTCAGGTATGACAGGAGCTAATGGTGGTCTATTGGTTTTTGTTGCTGACGACCCTTCAATGCACTCGTCTCAAAACGAGCAAGATTCTCGTTACTATGGCAAATTTGCTTTTATGCCAATATTAGAGCCAACTAACCAGCAAGAGGCTTATGATGCTGCTGCTTATGGTTTTGAACTATCTGAAAAGATGGGTATTCCTGTTTTAGTGCGTATGACAACACGTCTTGCTCACTCACGTGCAGTGGTTAATCAGATACCTATCATGGCTGAGAATGAGTTATCAACTCCTAAGAATCCACGTCAATGGGTGCTTATGCCAGCTATCTCAAGAGGTAGATACAATACACTTCTTGAAGAGTATAAAGAGTTTGAGAAGATTGCTGAAACATCATCTTTCAATAGCTATACTGACGGAGCTAACAAATCTATGGGTATTATAGCTTGTGGTATAGCTCATAACTACCTAATGGAGAATTTCGAGGGTGGTAAATGCGAATATCCAGTACTTAAAATATCTCAATACCCTATACCAACATCTCTTATCCGCCGTATGAGCGAAGAGTGTGACTCTATCATGGTATTAGAGGAGGGACAGCCATTTGTTGAAGAGCAGATAAGAGGCTTACTAGACAATGGTGTTAAGGTTCTAGGTAGATTATCAGGAGAGCTTCCACGTGCTGGAGAGCTTAACCCAGATCATGTTGCTAAGGCACTTAATGTAGAGCTACCTGAGGGCTTTGTTCAGAGTAATGTTATAGCTGTACGCCCACCAGCATTATGCCCAGGTTGTGGTCACCGTGATTTATATGATGCCCTTAATGCTGTTGTACGTGAAGAGTATCCAGCAGGTAAAGTATTTAGTGATATTGGATGTTATACTCTAGGTTTCTTACCTCCATTCCGTGCTATCGACACAGTGGTTGATATGGGTGCCTCTATAACTATGGCTAAGGGTGCTGCTGATGCAGGTCTATTCCCATCGCTAGCGGTTATCGGAGACTCTACATTCACTCACTCAGGTATCACAGGACTTCTTGATGCTGTTAATGCTAAGAGTAATGTAGTTATCATTATCTCAGATAACCTAACAACAGGTATGACAGGTGGACAAGATTCAGCAGGTACAGGTCGCATTGAGCAGATTTGTGAGGGTGTTGGTGTTGAACCAGCTCACATACGTACAGTGGTGCCTCTAGCTAAGAATATGGAGGAGATGAAAGATATTATCCGTGAAGAGATTAACTATAATGGTGTATCTGTTATCATTCCACGTAGAGAGTGTATCCAAACACTAAAGAGAAAAAAGAAGTAATAACGCATAATAAGTAGATATAATGAAATCAGATATAATTTTATCAGGCGTAGGAGGACAAGGTATCCTATCTATCGCAAATGTTATTGGCGAGGCAGCTCTTAACGATGGATTAAATATTAAGCAGGCTGAGGTTCACGGTATGAGCCAGCGTGGTGGTGATGTGCAATCAAACCTACGTATCTCTTCTGAGGCTATCGCATCAGACCTTATCCCTAAAGGTAAGGCAGATATAGTTATCTCATTAGAGCCTATGGAGGCATTAAGATATGTTGAGTATCTATCTCCAACAGGTTGGATTATTACTAACTCTACTCCATTTGTTAATATACCAGATTACCCAGAGTTAGAGAAGGTTATGGAAGAGTTACGTAAACTTCCAAGAGTTATTATTCTTGATATTGATACTATTGCTAAAGAGGCAAGTATAGCACGTGCTGCAAATATTGTTCTTCTAGGTGCTGCATCTGAGTATGTGGGTATTGAGTATGAGAAATTAGAGGGAGGTATCCGTCGTATCTTTGGTCGCAAAGGCGAGGCGGTTGTTGAGATGAATATCAAGGCACTTGCTCTAGGTAGAGAAAACGCAAATAAACAATAATTATGAATAGTACACCAATAAACAGAGAGGCTGTTGATGCGGCAATCAAAGAGATGGGTATTACTAACTTTGGCAAGGCAACAATACGCCAAATAGTTGGATTAGTATCTCGTGTTGAGGCTGTTACGGGCGAGAAATATATCCGTATGGAGATGGGTAGCCCTGGTCTTCCTGCAGTGGAGGTGGGTGTTGAGGCTGAGATAGCTGCTCTTCGTAGTGGTATCGCCTCTGTTTACCCAAATATAGATGCTATTCCTGAGCTTAAAGAGGCGGCATCACGTTTTGTTAAGGCATTTATTGATATAGATGTCCCGCCAACTTGCTGTATCGCTACAACAGGCTCTATGCAGGGTTCTTATGCTGCTTTTACAGTGGCAGGGCAGAGTGATCCTAAAAAAGATACTACTCTATTTATCGACCCAGGCTTCTCAGTTCAGAAACAGCAACATGTTGTTATGGGTCATAAATTTGAGAGTTTTGATGTGTACCATTTCCGTGGCGAGAAGTTAAGAGAGAAGTTAGAGAGTATCCTTTCAAAGGGTAATATCTCATCTATCATCTACTCATCACCTAACAACCCAGCTTGGATATGTCTTAACGATACAGAGTTACGTATATTAGGAGAAATGGCTAATAAGTATGATGTTATTATCATTGAAGATTTAGCTTACTTAGCAATGGATTTCCGCACAGATAAAGGAACACCTTTCGTTGCGCCTTTCCAGCCTTCGGTAGCTAAATATACTGATAACTATATCATCTTACTATCGGGCTCTAAGATATTTAGCTATGCAGGGCAGCGTATAGCGGTTACTATCTTTAGCGAGAAACTATATAACCGTAAATACCAAGCTCTACAAGAGCGTTATGGTATAGCTGAATTCGGTCGTGTGTTTGTGTATATGGCTCTTTATACTCTTTCATCAGGTGTAACTCACTCAGCTCAGTATGCTCTTACAGCTATGTTTAACGCAGCAAGCAATGGAGAGTTAAACTTTGTACACACTAATATGGAGTATGCTCGTCGTGCTACTATCTTAAAAGAGATATTTACTCGCAATGGCTTCCATATAGTATATGACAAAGATTTCGACGAGACTGTTAGTGATGGTTTCTTCTTTACAATAGGTTACCCAGGTATCCAGAGTGACGACCTTGTTGAGAAGTTAATATATTATGGTGTGAGTGCTCTTTCGCTATCATCAACAGGTAGTGAGCAGCAGGGTTTACGTGCCTGTACATCAAAAATATTCCCAGAGCAGTATGAGGTGTTAGAGCAACGCCTAGCTAAATTCAACGAAGATCATAAGAACTAGGAAACTGTTTAAAATTTCATCACGCAACTTACAGAGGCTCTTTAGTTTCACTTCTCACTTTTACAAATATAGCTAATAGTCCCGCTATTAGCCATATTTGCAAAAACGACAATCAAAACCAAATGGCTATCTGTAAGTTAGGTGATAATAATTTAAACAGTTTCTAAAATAATAAGTAAAATTTTTTTTAACAAATTAAGGAAATGATAAAGTACTCAACAGCTGAAGAGGCAGTTAAGTTAATTAAATCAGGAGATAATGTATTTGTTCATGGTGTTACATGTACACCAACATCTCTTGTTAAAGCATTAGTAGCTCGTAAAGATGAGCTAAAAGATGTACACATGTGGGGAGCACTTGTAAATGGTTACACTCCGTATGCTAACGAAGAGTATAAAGACTCTTTCACTGTACACTCACTTTTTGTGTCAGATAATATCCGTCCGGCTGTATCAGGTGGTTATGGTTATGCTATACCTGCTCAGCTGAGCCAAATTCCTTCTCTTTTCCGTGAGGGGTTATATCCGGTTGATGTTATCCTTATGAATGTATCTATGCCAGACGAGCATGGTTACTGTTCTATGGGTACTTCATTAGATGTTACTGTTAGTGGTTATGAGATGGCTAAAGTGGTTATCGCACAGGTTAATCCTAATGTACCACGTGTTTTTGGCGATGGTCAGATGCATATTTCTGAGTTCGATGCTGTTGTAGAGAGCAACGACCCACTTGTTGAGGTTCCTGCTCTTGCATCAACAGAGGATGATGTTAAGATAGGTAATTATATAGCAGAGTATATACCTGATGGAGCTACTCTTCAGATAGGTGTAGGGGGTATCCCTAATGCGGTACTTCGTGCTCTTTCATCGCATAAGAACTTAGGTATCCATACAGAGGCTATGGTAGAGGAGATGGTACCACTTATTGAGTCTGGAGCAATCAATAACTCACAAAAGACACTATTCAATGGTAAGAGTGTTGGTTCGTTAGCTTTAGGTACTCGTAAGCTATACGATTTCATGCACAATAACCCATCTTTAATAATGAAAGATTGTGCTTACACTAATAACCCAGCTATCATTGCACAAAACCCAAATATGCGCTCTATTAACGCAGCTATCGAGGTTGATTTATCGGGTCAGGTATGTGCTGATTCTATCGGAACACGTATCTATTCGGGTATTGGTGGCCAGAACGATTTTATGTATGGTAGTACGCTATCTCCGGGTGGTATGAACTTCATTGCACTATCATCTATGACTAATAAGGGTAAATCAAAGATTACCCCCTTCCTTACTCCGGGTGCTGGTGTGACTACTAACCGTTACATTATCCAGAATATCGTTACTGAGTATGGTTTAGCTAATCTAAAGGGTAAATCGTATGCTGAGCGTGCACGTGCGCTTATCAATATCGCTCACCCATCGGTTCGTGAAGAGCTAGAGAAAGAGGCATTTAGCCGTTTTGGAGCATCTTTCCTAAACCTAAAATAGGTATCAGTGCAAATGGTAGGTGGAGTGTATGAAGGCTTTTCCCAAAATCACTTCATCTTCGGCACATTTTCCACACTATAAATACTCACGACCATTAGGTCGCTCCGTTATTATAGTGCGTGAAATACACCAAAGCTAAAGCAATTTAGAAAAAAGCGGACATTCAACTAGTAACATAAAATTTAGTTATCTAGTTTGTCTCCACTAGAAATTTTCATTGTTCCTAAAATAGGTTAAATTAAGTTTATAATAAAGTTAAGAGGCGATTCACAATAATTATTTTGTGAATCGCCTCTATTTTTTGGCTAGCAAAATCAATCTGGAAGACTATATTATCCCTAATAGATTAAGAAATAGAGTTATAATAAATATAGGAGCTACAAACTTAATTATAAAACGTAGTGTGTGGTATAGTCTCACCCTAAGCTCTCCGCCGTTAGTTATCTCATTTCTGAATTTACGCTCGGCTAAGAACCACCCTATAAAGATAACAGGTAATAACCCACCTAATGGCATAAGTATCATTCCACTTACATTATTATAGAAATCAAATAGCGGTGTACCTGCAATAGTTAATGTAGAGCCCTCCATTTGTGACAGAGCTGAGAAAGAGCACGACACAAAAAGAATAAGAGTTAATATAACCACTCCTTTAGGTCTACGTATCTTAAACTCATCTTTAAGATATGTTATTATAACCTCTACTAACGATACAGACGATGTTATTGCAGCGATAAAAAGCAAAATAAAAAAGATAAGTGATATGAAATAGCCTATACCCATCTGATTAAATACTGATGGCAGAGTTATAAATACCAAATCGGGTCCTGAAGTTGGGCTTATCCCCATTGAGAAGACCGCCGGAAAGATAGCCAATCCCGAGAGAACCGCCACACACATATCTGTAAGTGATATTGTTGTTGCTAGCTTGCCTATATCAGCTTTGCGGTTGATATAAGAGCCATAAGTTATCATGGTACCCATACCAAGGCTTAATGAGAAAAACGACTGCCCAAGAGCCTGTAACACCACCATAGGGGTTATTTTAGTGAAGTCTGGTTTGAGAAGAAAAGAGACACCAGCATTAAATCCGCTCATTGAGAACGAGTAGAAGAACATACCCAACAGAATAATAACTATCATAGGCATAAACACCTTATTATACTTCTCAATACCCTTTTCTATACCCATAGCCACTATTATAGAGGTGGCAATAACAAATATGATACTCCATATAACAGGTTGCCATCCGCTATTAACAAACATATCAAGAGAGTGGCGCACTCCCTCACTATCTAGACCTGCTAAGTTATTAAATAGAGACTCTTTAACAAAATGGAGTGCCCATCCACCCACTACGCAGTAGAAAGAGAGCATCACAAAAGAGGCTAGAACACCTATAAAACCGGCCCCGTCCCACCGTCTGTTACCTGCTAAAGCACGGTATGAGTTCACCACATCTTTCTGCCCCATACGCCCTATCGAAATCTCTGAAATCATAACAGGCACCGATATAAAGAGGCATATTGCTATATATATTATGATAAAGGCAGCTCCGCCATTCTCTCCTGCAAGATAGGGGAAACGCCATATATTACCAAGCCCCACCACCGAGCCGCCCACGGCCGCTATAAGGCCAAATTTAGATTTAAATCCTCCACGTTCTGACATATTTATATTTTTTAGATATTATGCAATAATTAAACCTAGATGTAAAAATATAAAAATATTTTCAATATCACAACTATATAGCACAAAATTGTAATAAATCATACAAAAATAGCTGAAAACTACTATTTACATATATTACTTTTGCAAAAAATCAATAATAAAAAATATGAGTAAAGATAGATATGCAGACAAGGTAAGGGCTGTGCGTGACACTATTATTGATTCTATTCAAGAGCTTTCAGAAGATAGAGAGAATCTTCTACCTAATATAAAGATGATAAAAGAGTTAACAGCTGTATTAAAAGAGATGGATAGGATTGAAGAGCGTGACGAACGTCCTACTAAAGAGAGTAATAAAGAGGAGCTATACAGTTTCTATGAAGGAATAAAAGCAGACACTATTATAAAAAAGTAGTAGTGTCCGGCGAACCTGAGGATTGAATTTATGCACGTCATATCTACCCTAA
>CAYJCU010000002.1:0-67160 GCA_964368765.1 uncultured Rikenellaceae bacterium | reverse complement strand
TATTGCAGGATAGGTTGTTACTAGGTTTTTTGATTTTTTTACCGGACAACAATAAATCGAAACAAAGGTGTAGGTTACTAATCATAACCCTCGTTAGATAGTGCATACTCAATAGCCCTATTCAATATATGTGCTAAAGGCACTGTTTGCGAAAACTCTCTGGCTATCTTATCAACCAAATTATTATCATCAAAAAACCCCTGTGACACCTTTTTTGTTATGCTTACCCTACGCAATCTCAACAAATGATCGTAAGGGCTATTTTTAGGATAACCCTGTGGCGTGCGCTTTAAACAATCATCGCCCGTGTGTAGTGTAAAACCAGTAGCACCATCAATAGCCGCTTGCATCGCCTCGCCATTTGATAATATCTCCTCTCTTATGCTCTTAAGAATCTCAGGCGTAGGAGCATAAGCACCTACGGCAAGCATAGAGCCACCAAAAGATTTGTAGCTCTTTTCAACATCTCCCTCAGGCTCTATATGGATATAATATCCACAATATCCGCCATTACGCCCTCCGATAGCTATAAATGCACTAAAATGTGTCTTATAGGGTCTCTTATCACTAGAGAAACGCATATTACGATTGATGCGAAAGATACAATCTTTAACACTCACACCTCGTAGGGTAGGGTCGTAATGTTTTATAGCCTCTATGACAGAGGCTATAAATTGTTCAAACTCTTTTCTTAGTGCGTTATACTCAGCCCTATTAGCGTCCATCCACTCTTTAGAGTTGTTATCACGCACTCTAGCTAGAAAATCGACCGATTTATTATATATATTCATACTAATTAAAACATGTAATCCCAAATTGGTAGAGTCTTAACCTTACCTTTAAGTGCCTCTTTTGATTTGGTATCAAGATACTCTTTTTTGATAACTATACGGAAAATGTAGTTATCAAACCACTCATCAGTAAATGTAAGATAGCCATTATCTCCAGTCATACCCCAACTATTTTCAAACTGCCACTTAGTTGGCTTATCGTTATCATCTGTATCGCATGCAACAAGTGTCATAGCGTGTGCCGAACCACTCTGGCGAGTAAGGATACGTGCCTCTTTATCCATCTCTAAATCAATACCTAGAAGAGACTCTAAATCATACATATCCATTGCCATAACACCCTCTTTCATATTTAGTTGCTTGCCAACATCGCACGAGGCATACATAGGGCTATTATCTTTTATTGAGGCTAGTGCAGCACGTTTAATATCTTCGTTCGGAAGGTTAAGATATATCCAGTTAGTGCCCTCAACACTATTACGATAGTTGCTAATGTTATATATCTTATAATATTCACGTGTAGGGTCGTTCATTATCATAACATAGTTATCTGTTGTGTAGTTAGCAGGTACTATATCAGCAAAAAATCTCTGAGGTGTGTAATCTTTTACCACCTTTGTATTACCCTCTTTATCAACATATTTCCAATCAAATTTCATTGGTGGCTCTCCCAAACATAGCGCAAGGATGCGATATATATCTTTAAGGGCATCACGTTTGATAAGGCGTAAGTCTGCCTCTTTTTTCTTACTTGCTGCCGCCTCACGTATATCATGACCCCCTTTGCGTAGACGCTCTTTAATTACCGATAACATTTGTGATGTGTTCTCTGAGTGCACCGTCTCAGGCATAACGCTCTTAGGTACAACACCATATTTTTTAGATACATTATAGAAATGGTTCCACACTCCACCATCATCTACTGGCGATTTGAATAGTGTTACCACCTCACGGTTATCTATATCCTTATCGGCTAACTCAATCATATTCTCAAGGAAAAGATTAGATTTCTCGAATATATCCCAGAAATAGTTATAGTTATGCGAGAAATCGAAACTAGCAAGATTAAATTTCTCAACCACAGTAGGGCGAAATACATTCATTGATGTAAACATCCAGCATCTACCACTCTGATATTGATTTGTTATTGTATTGTTATAATTAACCTTATATTTAAAGTTATGATCAACACTATGTGCTACATCTGCATTGAGAGATAGCTCTTTAAGGCTCTTATTTGAGCGGATAGCATTTCTTAAAGCCTTCGTTTGGGTATCCTCTGAATAGGATTTACGAATAATATTAAGCTCGTCATTTGTAACTTCGCCTTTTTGGGCTAGTGTTACTTGTGCTGTCATCATCATGGCAGCAAAAATAATAATTCTCTTCATATTTTTTATTTTTTAATGTATTCTTTACCTTGGTATGTATCTAATTCGGCCAATCGTTTTTCAAGTAGTACCAGCATCTCGTTATTGCGTGTTAAGCCCCACACTGGCCCCGCATGAAAACGGGGTGGTGACTCTCCAGCAAACCTCTCAACAACAATATCAGGGCGCAGGCGTGTTAGTATCTCTATAAAAAAATCTATATACTCTTCACGACCAAAGAAATCAAACTCTTCAGGGTGCTCGTTATATTCAAGCTCCATAGCACTATCTTTAAATATTTGCAGTTGATGAAATTTAACCGTATCTAAAGGTAGCTCGTTGATTAAATCAACCCCTGAGAGCATCATCTCACGGCTCTCACCTGGTAACCCCAAAATAAAATGGGCTCCGCAGTTAATACCCCTTTTATGTGTCTCGTTAATTGCCCATACAGCCTGCTCAAAAGTGTGACCACGATTAACACGGGCTAGGGTAGTGTTATAACACGACTCAATGCCATACTCTATTATCACATAGTGCTCTTTTGTTAGTGTGGCAAAATAGTCTAGTTTATCGCTATCAACACAATCGGGGCGAGTTCCTATCACTATGCCTGCTATAAGCGGGTGAGATAGTGCTTCGCTATATATCTCTTTTAGCTCTTCTAGTGGTTTATAGGTATTAGAAAATGCCTGAAAATATGCTAAAAAACGAGATGTCTTACCGTAGCGGTGCGCATGAAACTCAATACCCTCATTTATCTGTTGTGTTATGCTCTTCTCAGCTGTGCAGTATGAGGGGTTAAAAGCACGATTATTACAGAAACTGCAACCACCTTCGCTTAGCACCCCATCACGATTAGGACAGGTAAAACCAGCGTCGATAGTAACCTTTTGTAATCTCTCTCCTACCTTACGTTTAAAATAACCTGAATAGCTATTAAAACGTCTGTTATCTCCCCAGCTATACATACCTAAAAACCCCAATTTTTAAGCTCTTCAAGCTGTTTATGGTTTGTCATATCGGGTTGAAGAGGCACTACCGTTACATAGTTATTAGCTAGGTGGTGCACATCAACATTTTTATCCTCAGGGTTATATGGATAAAAATCACCAGTAAGCCAGAAATAGTCCATACCACGTGGGTTGGTATTCTTAACAAAATTCTCTTTCCATACCCCCATAGCTTGTGGGCAGGTAACAATACCCTTTACCTCTTCATAGGGCACATTGGGGATATTTACATTAAGGCACAGATACTCTCCCTCTTTAACATTATTAAGTGTTGTCTCTATAATTTTACGAGCTATCTTAGTGGCTGCCGTAAAATCGGCCTTAGCTGAGTGCGACTCTAACGAGAAACCTATTGATGGTATGTTATACATAGAGCCCTCCATAGCTGCCCCTATTGTACCCGAATAGATAGAGCATATATTAGAGTTAGAGCCGTGGTTTATGCCAGACAATATAAGTGTGGGTGGCTCTTCCATAAGATAATCAACCGCCACCTTAATACAGTCGGCAGGGGTGCCGTGGCAAGCGTAGACACGTATAGTTTCGCTCTCTCTCACTGTACGAAGATATATGGGTGTACTCATTGTTATGGCGTGCGACATGCCCGACATTCCTGTCTCTGGGGCAACCACCACTATATCGCCAAAGTGCGAGGCTGCCTCTATCAAGGCTCTCAATCCTTTTGCGTTTATACCATCATCATTTGCTATTAAAATTCTCTGTCTCATACACTTACTCAAAATATTTTTTATAAATTAACAGTGTTTATATTAACGCTAATATATCACACCTCTCTTATTAAACAACATATACCCAAAACTAAATATAAAATAATCATTCTTAGCCGACGAATCACTAAAGCCATTATACGATAGTGATATAGGCCCCAACGGCGATTGGTAGACCATGGCGGCAACTGATAAAAATTTTAAATTATCAGCTAGTTTATTGTATTCAAATATATCGGGTTTATACATATATAATCCCCCTTTTATATATACCTTATCAGAAAACTCTAGTATAGGCATAACGCCAACCCCCAAAAACGAATCATCTTGATACTCAGACAAAAATAGCGTTTTAGAGAACTCCGTAGGTGCAAAATGTGGAGCATAAGCGCGATTAACATAGTTATCTCCTAAATGGGGTATATTGGTATATACTCCAGATACAAGGTAGCCTAAAGAGAATCTCTTTGATAGTTTTATATAGTGCTCTAAACTATACGACACACCAAACCATTGTGTTTGCGAAGTAAAAATATCACGCTCTGGAAAATCTATTTTTGCGGGCTCTGTTATCTTCGCATTTGCCATTGTGAACGATCCTGAAAGGCTCATTTTTCTACCACTTGTGGCATAAGCTTGATAGTTGAGTGTATTCTCGTCTAGCACTGCACCTATATTTGCATAATAGAGTTGTGCTCTGTCATTATACACAACATCGTTAGTTATTATCTTATCTGAGAATTTTATCACATCACGCCCCAAAGCAACACGTATTACACCCTTTCCGTTCTTGCGTATTTTGAAACCTAAAGACGAACTCAAATATAACTCATTAGAGAAGTAGTTCCCCTCGTCTGACTGATAATTAAAGGCAAAGGATTGATTATTAGCCTTAGCATAATCTAAATAGTTATATGTTATTGTGTTTTCAAGATAGAAGGGTAGTAGATTATTGTAGAATGTGTGTCGAGCACGAAACTGTGCCGAATTGTAGAATGAACCTAGATAGCCATCTAACGAATAGTTACCACGCACAGCCCTATTATCTTGATATGCCAAACCAAGAAAAACCTGATTGATAGTGGATGATGAGATATTAAGCCCCCCATTTATCCTGAATTCTGGAACAGCTGTCATCTTAACATCTAAATCATAAAGACCCGTAACAGGGTTATACTTAGCACGTGGAAAGGTGGGTATCATATCTCTATCTATAACAGTGCGATAGTAGACCTGCTTCATACCCTCAAAGGTGTAGCTATATCTCGTAGGGGTACCACTATTCTCTGTCTCGTTATTTATTCTTATGGCTGTATTAACTGTCAAGGTATCGCTCTTTGAGCCATCTGTATTATCGCTACGTATGATATTTAGCCTCTCCACACTCTCTCCTGAGAAGTATAAAACAGGCTGCTTAGAGCGAAAAGCTATACGCTTGCGAGCAACCTCTGCCTCGGTCACCTCACGTGGCACTCTTGCCTTTATCTCTTCTATCTGTTTCATAGTGTCGAAAAAACCACTCATAATAGTAGGCATAGGATCTGAGAAATCAAGTGTTCCCACATCAATACCTCTTCCTATAACGATACCCATATCTGATGGCATATCATAATTGGTCTCTCGCATTATCAGAAGCTCTAGCTGACCTGCTATATTTAGATTAGTAACCCCAGCAGCATCAACACATCTAGCACCAATAATAAAATCAGGGTTGAAACTCTCTCTCATCTCTCGCCATGGAAAGTTATTATATACACCACCATCAACAAGCACCACACTATCTTTAATAACAGGACTAAATACAATAGGAATAGCCATAGAGGCACGTATAGCCTCTGAGAAATCGCCACTACGCAAGAAGTGAACCCTCTTCTCAACAATATCAGCCGCTGCACAACCAAAAGGCACAAAGAGATTATCAAAATTACCCTTAATAACGCTATTGGCTTTAGAGAAGAGCCCCAACAGCTCTATATCAAATTGTGTTGCAGGTATAAGACTAGGAAGTGTTACATCAACAAATGCGGTAGCCGTAGGCGAGGTGATACCCCCTATATCGGTTGATACAATATCACTACTATCTCTAAAGATACCTCTTAAATTAATCCTAGCCGAAAAAAGTGTAGGTTTAACCTCGTCTTGTGTATAGTAGTATATATATTTATCATCTAGTTTGTTAGATACCCATTGAGAGACATCATTCTCTGTAACAATCTCTATCATCTCATCGGCAGAGTAGCCTGCGGCATAGAAACCAGCTACTATTGCACCGATTGATGTTCCTGCGACATAATCGATAGGAATATTACTCTCTTCAAGTGCTTTAATTACACCTATATGGTACAACCCTTTAGCACCACCACCACTAAGCACCAAGCCAACACTTTGACCATTTACACTAGTCAAAGAGAGAATAAAAATTACTAGAAATAATAATTTACGCATAACCGCCGCCCTGAGCCTCACTTTTTATAATTAGAATGTAGCTTTTTTCACAATTTTTTTTTAACTTTGCACCAATAAATGATTTATAAACCATTATTAACTACTATGCGTACAAAAATAGGAATAATTTTGATAATATTATCAACTTTAACTATTTCTTTTTTTATTTTTGGTAATAATTATCAAAATAAATTAGGTAAAGGGGCATCTTATGTAGCTAAAATAGTTACCAATTATGGTGAGATTCATTTTAAACTGCTTAACGAAACACCTCTACACCGTGATAACTTTGTAGCGGTGGCTGATAGTGGCTTCTACTCAAATCTTTTATTTCATAGAGTGGTGAAAGATTTTGTTATTCAGGCTGGAGATTCGCTTACAAGAGATAGAAGTGAGGAGGCTCGTGCAAGATATAACACAGAGGAGGAGAGTAGGGTAGTGACCGCTGAAATTGTTGATACTATACACCACTTCAACGGAGCGGTGGGTGCAGCAAGAGATATGAACCCCGAAAAGAGTTCTAGCCCTACACAGTTCTATATAGTGCATGCTCCTATAACAGAGAGAATGGAGGGTTATATCAAAAGGTCGCTAGAGGATGGCACTATCACACCTGAATTGGTAGAGCGTTATCGTGCAATAGGAGGTGGAGCTCCTCACCTAGATGGTAAATATACTGTTTTTGGGTATGTTGTTAAGGGGATGGATGTGGTTAAGAGAATCGCTGCTCTTGAGGTTGATAAGGCATCTATACCTCTGCCACATAACGAGGCAGTGATAGAGAGAGTTGAGATTGAATTGATGAGAGATAATAAAATAGATAAAATTTATGGAAATGAAGAGTAAAATTGAAGCGTTACTAACTGAAATAGAGTCGTTTAAACCAAATACGTTTGACGAGATAGAGCAGTTTAGAATTAAGATGCTAGGTAAGAAAGGTGCTATAACAGCTCTTTTCGATGAGTTTAAACAACTAGCTCCAGATGCTAAACGAGAGTTTGGACAACCTATTAACAAGCTGAAAACCACTGCTTTAGAAGTTATCAACAATCTTAAAGAGATGCTTGATAGTGTTGAAGATACCTCTGGCTCAACAATGGATATGACAGCCTCGGGTTCTAATGATAATATCGGCACACGTCATCCTATATCACTAGTTAAAAATGAGATAGATGAAATATTTAAGCGTCTGGGTTTTACTACGGCTACGGGGCCTGAGATAGAGGATGATTGGCATGTATTCTCAGCTCTTAATTTCCCACCAGAGCACCCAGCACGTGATATGCAAGATACATTCTTCATTGAGAAGATGCCTGATATTCTTCTTCGCACACACACAAGTTCTATACAGGTGCGCACTATGGAGAGCCAGAAACCACCTATTAGAGTTATCTGCCCTGGTAGAGTATTCCGTAATGAGGCTATCTCATATCGTGCACACTGTATTTTCCATCAGGTAGAGGGTTTATATATAGATAAAGGAGTATCTTTTGCAGATATGAAACAGACACTCCTGTACTTTGCTAAAGAGATGTTTGGTAGCGGTAGTGAGATACGTATGCGTCCATCTTACTTCCCATTTACTGAGCCTTCAGCTGAGGTTGATGTGTCGTGTAACCTATGCGGAGGTAAGGGCTGTAATGTGTGTAAATATACAGGCTGGTTAGAGATTATGGGTTGCGGTATGGTTGATCCAAATGTGTTAGAGGCTTGCGGTATAGATAGCAAAGAGTATAACGGTTATGCATTTGGTATGGGTATTGAACGTATTACCATGCTTAAATATAAGGTTAAAGATTTAAGACTTTATTTTGAGAATGATATACGCTTCTTACAACAGTTTGAATCATGCTAATATATTATTATGGGCGTTAGGTTTAAGATAACGAAGATTGTGTGCTACCTCTTTTTAGTGGTAGCCACTTCTGCAATATATGGCACTGTTAATGCCCAATCTATTAAGTCTCTTGAGGCCGATATTGTTAAATTACGCAACAGTATAGAGCGTGCTGAGAAACTTTTATCAGAGAAGGGTAGTGAGGAGAAGGCTAATTTGCAGCAGATTTCGCTACTGCGTTCGCAGATAGAGAGTAGAAAATCTATTGTTTCAAAACTAAAGAGTCAAAGCTCTATTATCTCTAAGCAGATTAATACAAATAAATCTAATATCACAAAACTAGAGGGAGAGCAGGCTGATTTAAGGGATGAGTACTCAGATATGATGGTACTAGCATATAAAAATTATCTGTTTAGTAACACTCTTCTTTTTCTCTTCTCTGCTACCGATTTTAACGATTTACAGATGCGTATATACTATATAAAAAAGTATAGTAATATGCGTTTCGAATTGTCACAGCAGTTAGATATTAAGGCTAACCAAATATCTATTGAAACAGATTCGCTTTCATCTAAACGCTCTCAGCTAGATAAAATCACTCAATCAACACAGAGCGAGGTGAACGCCCTAAACAGAGAGAATAACAACTATAACAGAGCACTTGCTAATATACGTAAGGATAAAAACTCACTATCTGCACAGATAAAAAAGAGTCAATCTGATATACGTAAAATGCAAGATAATATAAAGAAGATAGTTGCGGAGGAGGCAAGAAAAGAGGCTGAACGTCTACGTAAGGCGAGCGAGGCAAAACGTAATTTGCACGTTGCCGAGAGTAAAGAGTTTGCAAAATTTAAGAGTAAACTACCTGCCCCTACCGATAAGGGTGTTATAGTAGAGCGTTTTGGTAAACATCCGCATCCAGTACAGAAAAATCTTGTTGTAGAGAACAAAGGTCTCAACTATCAAGTATCTCGTAACTCTCAGGTTAAGGCGGTATTCAACGGGGTAGTAACTAAAGTGTTCTTTTTTCAGGGATTAAATAACTCTGTAATGATACGCCACGGAGAGTATTATACAACCTATTCAGGTCTTACTAAAGTGGATGTAGAGGTAGGAGACGAGGTAAAAATAGGAGAGGTTCTAGGCACCATTAATAGCTCAACGCAGATACTGCACTTTGAACTATGGAAGGGAACAACAAACCTAAATCCTGAGTTATGGCTAACAAAATAAAAATAGTTCCACGTGGAACATTACAATTATGGTAGAGATAAATTTTTATAGTGAAGATATAGATTTCACACTAGACAACCCATCAAAAGTTATTGATTGGATAGAGAGAACAATTAACGAAGAGGGGCAGAGTAGTGAGGATATTTCTGTTATATTCTGTTCAGATAACTACATATTAAATATGAATAGAGAGTATCTTCAGCACGACTACTTCACCGATATTATTACTTTTGACTACTCTGATGAGATACCTGAAGAAGGTGTAATAGCAGGGGATTTATTTATAAGTATTGATACAGTTTCGAAGAATGCTAACGACTATTCGGTAGAGTTTAAAGAGGAGTTGAAGAGGGTGATAATACATGGTGTTCTTCATCTATTAGGGTATAAAGATAGCACAGATGAAGAGCGTAATGAGATGCGTTCAAAAGAGAATTATTATTTACAGAGATATGAGAGCTAAATATGATATAATAGTTATAGGGGGTGGGCACGCTGGATGCGAAGCTGCACATGCGGCCGCTAAGATGGGTTCTAAAACACTTCTTATAACAATAGATATGACTAAGTTTGGTGCCATGTCGTGTAACCCGGCTGTTGGGGGTGTGGCAAAGGGTCAGATAGTGCGTGAGATAGATGCTTTAGGTGGGCAGATGGGTGTTATTACAGATAAATCAACCATACAGTTCAGAATGCTTAATCTGTCTAAAGGGCCTGCTATGTGGAGCCCAAGGGCGCAGTGTGATAAATTCAGATTCTCTGCCCTATGGCGTGAGACTCTTGAGAGGTGCGATAATCTATACCTATGGCAGGATAATGTTGTTGAGCTGCTTTTTGATGGCGATAGAGTGTGCGGTGTAAGGACAGAGTATGGCATAGAGTTCGAGGCCGGGGCAGTTATTCTCACTAACGGCACTTTCTTGGGTGGTGTTATCCATATTGGCCTACGCCAAGGAGAGGGTGGTAGAATGGGTGATCGCAGCTCACACGGTATTAGCAAACAACTTGCCGAAAGAGGTTTTGAAGTGGATAGAATGAAGACAGGAACACCTGTTAGGTTAGATGCTAGAACAATAGATTTTAGTGTTATGTTGCCACAATACGGAGATAACGAACCACGTAAATTTTCATATCTTGATGATATTAAACCTGTCACTGAGCAGTTACCATGCTATCTAGTTTATACTACTAAAGAGGTGCATGATAGGTTGAGAGAGGGGTTCCATGAGTCGCCACTTTTCAATGGTATCATAGCAGGAAGAGGTCCTAGATACTGCCCAAGTATTGAGGATAAACTAAAGATATTCGAGGAGAAAAACGAGCACCAGTTATTCTTAGAGCCTGAGGGAGATAATACAAATGAGTACTATATTAATGGTTTCTCGTCGTCTTTACCGTGGGAGGTACAGATTTCTGCATTACGTATGATAAAAGGTATGGAGAGTGTTGAGGCATATAGACCAGGTTATGCGATAGAGTATGACTATTTCCCACCTACGCAGCTACACCACACCTTAGAGACCAAGGCAGTTAAGAGCCTATATTTTGCAGGACAGATTAACGGAACTACGGGTTACGAGGAGGCGGCAGCTCAGGGTCTAATGGCGGCTATCAATGCGCACCAGAAACTAAATAACAAGCCTGAAATTATTCTATCTCGTGATGAGGCTTATATAGGTGTTTTGATAGATGATTTAGTTACAAAGGGTGTAGATGAACCATATCGTATGTTCACTAGCAGGGCAGAGTATAGGATACTACTACGTCAAGATAATGCAGATATAAGATTAACAAGAAAGGGTTATGAGATAGGTTTGGCTAGTGAGGAGCGATATAAAGAGATGGCTAGACGAGAGGATAATATCATTTTCTTGCAGCAATATATCAAGGATTATAGCGTGTCTATGGATGAGATTAATCCCTATCTTGAGGGTATAAATCAATCTAAGATAACCCAGAAACGCAAGCTATATGATATAGCTATACGTAACGGAGTACCTCTTCTAGGATTAGTTGGCGCACTAAAAGATTTGGGTGATATTGTTAATGAGCGAGGTATCACTGATGATGAGATAGAGCGTGTAGATATATTACTTAAATATGGAGGTTATATCACTAGAGAGCGTGAGTTAGCGGATAAGATTGTTAGGTTAGAGGGTATCAAAATATCAGATAATTTCGATTTCAATTCTCTTACCTCACTATCTATAGAGGCAAGGCAGAAACTAACTAAGATTGCGCCTAAGACGATAGGTCAGGCATCTAGAATATCGGGTGTTTCCCCTGCTGATATTAATGTGCTGTTGGTATATTTCGGCCGATAAAACAAAGGGTTGCGACAAATCGCAACCCTTTGTTTTATGATAAATTTTATCACTCTGTTTCGTCAAAATCAACCGCTCTGGAAGAGTGCCTCGCCGGCATAAGGCGAAAATGTTTAAAAACTAATTCCCAAATATTATCCGTATTCCTAGTATCAGCATTATCAGACCAGCTATCATATGTGTCCATTTTGTGTTCCACGTGGAACATTTCTTCCCGAGTAAATGCCCAGCATACGACATTACTAGTGCCCCTACTGCAATAATAAGAGCAGAGTATATAGCTCTATTTTCACCTAAGAGAGCTAACGAAAATCCAGTAGCTAGCGCATCAACCGATAAAAGATAACTAAACAGAATTACTCCAGAGAATGAGAATTTGAATGATGGAGAATCATTAACAAATGCCTCTTTCATCATCTTAATACCTATGAAAGAGAAAACCGCAGCTGAAAGATAATGCGCATACTCACTAATATAATCAACCAAGGCTTTAGATACAATGGCTCCTACCAGCGTCATCACAAAGTGAAAAAAAGCAACCGAAAATATCACATAAAAATATTTTTTTTCAGAATATTTACAAACACTACTCAAAACAAGTAGTGAAATAAATCCATCTATACCTAATGTGAATGCGAGTATAAGCAATTCAAGAAAATTCATATAAAGTAAATCTTTAGATTATTAAAGCTATTTAACTATTAATCAGCATTTCAAATAAAAAAATGTATTAAATATAGTTAAAGCTAATAAATATAATATACTATAAAACATCAATTATGTAGCCACACACAATAACATAGCAACTAAATTTTAATCTTTCCACATCTCTGACAAATAATTTTCTAGAAAACTAAAAAACGAATAAAAATATTGTACTGGATAGAGAAATAATATCGAAAATAAAAAAAAGTTATAACCTCATAAAATTATTTATCATATATTTCGTTATTAAAGAAAATTTTTATAACTTTGTATATGGAAAATGAGAAACTTTCAAAGAACGATCTTATTAATGAGATTAAGAGGCTAAAAGAGGAGCGTCATGCAATAATACTAGCACACTACTACGCAAATGATGAAGTTCAGGATGTAGCAGATTTTTTAGGGGACAGCTTAGCACTATCCGAGATTGCTGCAACGACAACAGCAGATGTAATACTATTTGCGGGGGTGCATTTCATGGCAGAGACAGCCAAGATACTTTCTCCTGAAAAGTTGGTGTTACTTCCAGAGATAGAGGCGGGATGTTCATTGGCTGATTCATGCGAGGCTAGTAAATTTAAAGCATTCACAGAGCAGCACCCTGATGCCGTTGTTATATCATACGTAAATACAACTGCAGAAGTTAAGGCACTGACCGATATAGTTTGTACTTCAAGTAATGCTATTAAGATAGTAAACTCTGTACCAAAAGATAAAAAAATAATATTTGGTCCAGACAAGAACTTAGGTGCATACGTTAAGAGAGAATCAGGGCGAGAGGATATGATTTTATGGGATGGGGCATGTCATTTCCATCACGACTATAAAGCGAGTGAGATTAAGACTCAGCTGGCAAAATATCCTGGTGTAAAATTGTTAGCTCATCCTGAGTGCGGCGAGGATGTATTACAATTAGCAGATGTTGTTGGTTCTACATCGCACCTGCTTAGCTACACGATGAACAATGAGGATAACAGATTTATTATAGCTACTGAGAAGGGTATCCTTCATCAAATGCGTAAGCAATCACCAAACAAAGAGTTTATACCTGCAGTGATAACATGCGAAAATAATGAAGATTATTGCAGATATATGAAGATGACAACACTAAAAAGTGTGTATAATTCGTTATACTATAACAAGAATATTGTTGAATTACCTACTGAATTGATAGAAAAAGCACGTAAATCAATAATAAGAATGCTTGAATTGAGTTAATAATATATTTGGTAAAGGTAGAGATTTGTTGCCTAATAAGTGAAAACCACAACTTTACCATTCACTACTACATTTATTAGGCACCGAAGGTGGCAAAACAAATGAAAATTTGTTAGCCACCTTCATTCATTTGTACATATATATATAGTAAACTAAAAAATAAAGGCTCAAGTTGAATTTTAGGGTGGTCTAACAAAATCAAATTTTACCGCTCTCTTTATTTCGGCTAAAACTACCGCTCTGGAAGAGTGCCCAGCCGGCATGAGGCGAAATTGTTTTTCTGTGCACGGCACGGCGTCCACCACCGCCTAAAAGAGAAATTATTACGTAGAGAAGCGGAGTGATAATTTCTCCACGGTGGACGCACGATTCGTTAGAATCGTTATCTTTTTATCCACCACCAACAAGAATTTCAACTTGATCCAAAATAAAGAAGTTCGGGAAAGTTAAGACCTAAAACTTAATAATCAATTGCAAATCACTAATATAGACAAAAAGAGAAGCTATAAAAGGTGATTTTTAAATAAAAATATCAATTATATAACTAAAAATCATTAATTTTGTGGCGAAATAGATAACTTAGAGATTGCAAAATAGTAATATTATAAGATATAATAAAATCGACAATGTACAGTTATATATGTGCGATTTGTATTGAGAGTATGTAGAAAATATTCTAAGAAATATACTGTTGCATGCACTGTTGTTGTGTGGAATGAGCAACACAAAAAAAGATGAAAAAGAAGATTATGAAAATATGGATAGTAATATTAGCATTATTTGCGGCGGCTTGCTCAAAAGGAGATAGCCAGCACTCGCCCGACGACTCTTATGTAGCGAGCGAGAATGCTATTAGTTTTATCTCCGAAGATAACTGGGAAGGAGCCGTAACAAAGGGTAGTAATATTGTCACCAATGGCTTTGAAGATGGCAACTCAATAGGTGTATTTGCTTTTTTTCTTTATAACGGCGTGTGGGTTCCTGAAAATGAAGCACCTAGTTTTATGTACAATCAAGCGGTAACACTCGATACCGACACGGGCGAGGATATATGGAACTATAATCCACCAAAATACTGGCCTAATGCCACCGAAGACAGAATAAAATTTTTCAGTTACTTTCCACATAGTATAAATAGGGGTGATAATGGCATAGAATTAAGTGAAATTGATGATAAGGGGTACCCAACCATTGCATTCACACCAGATGCAGAGGTGAATAAGCAGATAGATTTTTTAACCACTACTACGGGCCTATTACATAAATCACTATTGACAGATGGTGTTGTATCTCTGCAATACGACCATCAACTAACCCAAATTAAATTCTCAGCTAAGGTAGACGGCCCCAAAGAGAGTGTTACCAATGTGCAGGTAACAGGGATTAGCTATGTGATAAATGGAGTAAACAGTTGCTTAGGAAGATATACAGTAGATGGTTTTGAGTGGGACTTAGTTAATGCAACGAACACATCAAAAACCTACACAATAGGCGGCACAGATCAGCTTAAACAAAATCTAACCCTCAACAAAACAACCTATACTGAGCTTATTACCGATGCAGGAACAATGATGCTTATTCCTCAGGAGTTAGAGAATGAAGATATTATTGTAACTATCAATTACAGTGTGATAAACTCTTTGGGTGAGACATTAACTTTTTCTAGAGAGATAAAAGCCCCAAAACACGAGCTTTTGAAGGGCAGGCGCATGGTTTATCAATTTACTATTGATTTAGAGGATAACTACTATATCCGCCTTGATGCTGTATCAGATGAGAAATGGAATGACAAAGAAATAGAGCTAGAGCTTGATGAAATGTATTTCAACCTAACAGGTAACACACGAGCATATAACTGGGTGGATCACACAACAGACACCGAAAGACTGACAATTGGGATAGAGTATGAGACTAATTTGCCTACAACAGCTATTGCGGTAGAGAAGGTAGCAGCTACTACAGATGGAGAACTTGTCCTTAATACAGATAAGTCGATGATATTCTATACACGAGACAATATCACAGAGATATTAACCGATAGAATAAAGATAACACTTACCTTTGGCACTGTTACTCGCACGTTATACGTAGATATAGAGAAAAAAGATATGATTATAGAGTTTACCGTAACTGTTGAGCCGTGGGATGACGAGATTTTAGATGTAGAGGATCTAATTATTAAGTTTGATGTAGAGGTTGAAGAGTGGGAGAATGTCACAGGTGACGGTATCTATGATGGAATTATTGATGTAGAATAAAAAAGTAATTAGAGATATGAAAAGAGTATTTTTAACTATGCTTACAGCTTGCCTAACGCTTTTGAGTTGCCAGAATGATGATATTTTGGGAGAAGAATTACAGCAAGAGGATGGCAATAAAATTAGCTTTACAACAAAAGGGGCGGTAGTTACTACAAGCAATATAGATGATATGACTATGCTCTGCTATCAGACAGGCGCAGCAAATTATGACGAAAACACATCACTACCCAATCACATGTTTTGGGCAAAAGTGTCTCGTAATAGTAGTGGAGATGAATATTATGATTGGGAGGTAGAGGCGAGCCCTGTATCTGGTACAGCAACCGTTGATAAATATTGGTCGCAGGGTAATAAACACACCTTTGTGGCTTTTGCTCCCTATGATGTCTCTCTCTACGACTATACACCATCTTCAGCAGAGAGTGCAGGGCTACCTACATTCACATATACTGTTCCTGAGAAGATGGTTGATCATAAAGATTTGACCTATGCTATAACTATCAATCAGCTAGATAATTTTGCAGCTAACGAACCTTCAAAACGTTCAGTAGGGCTCTTTTTTAAGCATGCTCTCTCTAAGGTTATGTTCACTGCTCAACTAGCTACGGGTATTGATCTACCTACGGGAGAAAAATTTCGTATTGCAGGTATAGCTATCAATGGTATTAAGCAGAGTGGTAAGTTTAGTTTTGAAAAGGCCGAGACCACTATTGAAACTGTTACTGGGGGTACAACATCTAGTGCAGACTATATTGATTGGAATTTAACTGGCGTGTCGGATGCGAACCCAGTGTATAGCGAAACTGATCTTACATACCTAGAAAATGATTTTATTGCGTATGATTCACCAACAACAAAGAAGATAAATATCATAGCGGGCGAAAATGCTCTGTTTATGATACCTCAGAGTTTTGACACACCTAGAACATTAAGAATATCTTATGTTCATCACACGGTGGCGGTTCCAGATGGTATTTTAAAAGAGTATGAGATAACCCTACCACAGAATAAATGGGAGGCAGGAAAGAGTATCACATATAACCTTAAATTCAACCCTAGTTCAGGTTCTTCTCCATGGGAGGCAGATGCTATTTTAGAGGATTGGGAAGATACACAAACAAGCGTTTCGGCCTCTGAGGCATATTTCACTCTCACCGATGGTAAAAGACACTACGGATGGAGTGAGGCAAATGGTGCTTCCACTACAAAACGTACATTTATCATACCTTTTGAGACAAATGTACCACTTACAGATATATCTGTTTCAGCAGCTACTGGTGATGTTGCAAAGAGTGAAGAAAATAGCACGATAATCTATACTGAGAGTAATATTGGATCAAATGATCGTGATGAGATAACCGTTACGATGACACTGCGTGATGGTGAGGGCGAGACGGCACAGATAGTTAAGAGAAATATGACTATTAAGATTGGAGGATTTGAGATTATCGAACAAGATTTAGATTTTGGTATAGCAATAGAAAAGAGAGACTATTACTATGCTAGATATTCAACCAAGAGCCACATGTATTTTGCCGATTACGACATGCCTACTGAGGCTTTCACAAACGACCCTACATGGACAAAAAGCACAGAAGGTTATGAGGTAGATTTCAATTTTGATATTTACCAAGTCAATGAGGGGCAGGGCGATATTGCCACTGCAAACCCAACACTAATTCTTCCTGATGGTATTGAGATTATCAATGCTACTAGCACACCAGATAAGATATATAACACTAAAGAGGATTGGAACAAATCTTTTGGCGAAAAGCGTTTGCGCCTGAGAATCTCTAGTGAGATGGTGGGTACAGCAACGCTCCAGATTGGCACAGCTAACAAACAACTCCTTAGCTTTACAGTGCTTGACGGTGCAGTTATTACAGACTACACTAACCAAGAGTTTGTGCGTGACCTGACAGGACTTTCTACCACTCATGGAGGGATAGATGGTCTGCGTGTAGCAAATAGCTATATCACAGCACCTCATACCGACTATGCCACTATCTTCTATATCCCGATAAAGGATAGAGTGAATGAGTTTTGGCGTGAATATTCAGGAGTGGCAGACCCTGAGCTATACACCATCACTGATGAGTCGTGGGTCTATGATAACGACTACTCAGTTGAGTTATCATGGTATGATGGCACGAACGATGGTGTTGTGTACCCTGATATTGCAGATCTTCAGGTGGCAAAGAACTACTCACCTGCAACCAACAATGTATCTGCACAGAATGCAATCCTTGTCGTTCAGCCGAAAGGGTTTGAGGAGCAGAACTATGTAATTAACATCAAAAAAGGTGGCACTATTATATGGTCTATTCACTGTTGGGCAACTAAATATAATCCATACAGAAATACAGCTTACACAGCAGCTCCAGAGCGAACCGACTTAAATCAGGCTGTAGGAGTTGTTGGTGGCGATCTGCATAGTTATGATGATGCCGTTAATGTTGGTGCACTTACTATTTGGAAAGAAGGCGGCATCTATGAAGATAAGTTGATCATGGACAGGAACGTTGGGGCAATTTCAGCAACTTATGCAGGGCATAGCGGCAAAGGAGCACTTTATTACCAGTTTGGGCGTAAAGATCCATTTCACAGCTTTTCTATCGTTAGTACTCCTGGGCAGAAGAGTTTTGTTGATGCAGTAATTAACCCTGATAAATTTATTACTAGCAATAGCAATTGGAGTAATGAATCTAATGCACTATCAACAAATTGTCTATGGAATGATTATAAGGTAATAAGATCAGAATATAGCACTGGAAAGTCTATTTTCGACCCATCGCCTTTAGGGTTTAGAGTTCCTGTTAATGGTACGTGGGCAGCGTTTACTGGCAATAATCAAAATAATGAACAAACTAACCCTCAGAACTACACCTTTCTTTGGACACGTTATTTAAGTCCTATACCTAATGGATATGATTATGGGCGTATTTATAAAAATTTTGTTTATTTCCCTGCTCCGGGCAGGCTCGACGCCAACGACGCCAGTCTGGACTATGGAAACGGCTATGGGTGCAACTGGAGTGCAGCGCCAGGCTCTAGTAACGATGGGCAATACTTGATCCTCACCGGCACAATCGTGTACCCAACCAGCAGTAGCCTCCGTTCCTATGGGTTTTCAGTCCGCTCAATCCAAGAATAACCAGATTAAGCGAGGGCATAGGCAAATTTATTTGAGCTATGCCGAGCGTGAGGGTTAAAAAGCTACGAAGTAGATTAGTAATAGCAACGAGAAAACAAAACAATGATGAAAAAGATAAGATATATATTTTTGAGTATGATGATGGCTCTCTCATTTGCGAGTTGCCAAAAAGAGTTACTTGAACCAGTAGGTTCAGGCGATGTGCCAGAGGGTTATGTTAAGGTTGTGATAGATATGGCGCAAGATTTCGGGACGCAAGAGGTTACAACCCGAAGTGGCGAACGTGCAGGCGATCCTATGATTGCAACCACTCGTGAGATGGGAATATCTAACGCCTTTGTCTGCGTGTTTGCGCACTCAGCCACCCCAGCTGATGATCTGTTATTGCAGTATGAGCCAGTTATCCGTGACTTTGATGCATCAGGCAATCCACACTACTACGCTGTGTTGGAGGAGGTTGATGCACCCGTAATGATACATGGTCTCTCTAATATTGACGATGAGACAGTGGTAAAAATTACCGCTAAGGTGAACGATAAATATACAATTACTCGTGAGAAGTTCTATGCCCTTGAGATACCATACAGTGCCGACAGTGATTCGCCTATTCTAAAGAACCAAGATGGAGCATTATTGCCAAAATTCACAGAACCAATGACACTTACAGCACTCAACACCACAACTATTAAGTTAGAACAAGCAAGAACACGTTTTTCATACACTCGTGTTGATGTGGTTATGCCTGTGGGTTCAGAGTATCCGAAAATTTTGGGTCTTAGCGCAACCAATGTGCCAACACTCCCTCCAAGAGGTGCAGAGAGTGTAAAGGTAAAGAGCCACGAGGTAACACCTCTCACAAATCAACCTGCCTTTGGCGAAACAGTAGACGAACGCAAATGGCCAACGGGTATTAGCTCTGTTAATGAGAGTACTAAGTATGTGCAGGGTTTGTATATGTACTATAACAACCGATTACCAAGTGGTGCAACCGCACCTCAAACACCAATAGCCGAAGAGGATGCGATAGAGCTAATTATACGTGCCCAAAGAGACGAAGATTCGCCTGCTGACGGTACATATTACAAAATTCTTCTGCGCTACAAGATAGATCCAGCATCAGAATACAGTTATGATACCTACACCTCTAACCGTTATCTGGTTAATGTGCACGCACTAAATTCAGCAGGCTATGCAACGTGGGAAGAGGCGGCAGATGCCCCTCCAGCAAATGTGCATTATGATATTAATATAGATGGTATATCAACTTCGTATGTCACTAATGGGCAGTATTATATAGGCTCAGGGAAAGCAGAACTTATCGCCGAAGGAAAATCACAAAGTAATATGATGTATACTGACCCGCAAATTATCGAGTTTACGCACAAGAGTGATGAGAGTTGGACAATAAACGCTGATGGTACCTTGGGTGTGGATTTGGTTTTTTCCTACAACGCAGGTGAAGGTTCTTCAATCTCTGTGAGTGACTTGACAAAAGAGATAGTCTTGCCAGATGGTGTAGCGTACGATGATGCGGCAGGTTATTATGACAATTCAACTAACTGGGACAATAGCTTTGGCATTAAAAAACTTCGTTTAAAGGTCACTAAGGGATATGTGAGTAGCGATATAAAGATTAAATTAGGCGAGCTGACCCATAAAGTTAAATTCATGGCAAAGGGCGAGATATATACCGATTATACTGACATTGAATTTATAAAAGAACTCACTAATCTTGACTATACTTACGGAGGTGTGCCAGCAGGGCAAGTGCGTGTAGCAAATTCATATATATTAGCTCCCATGGAAACTACTCCAACAGCCTACTATATACCAGTTGGGGAGAGGATAAACGAGTTTTGGAGAAGTGCAGATTATGCAGGAACAAGTGCTACTGACATTTACTCTGATCTACTCACTACCAATTGGACTAATAATACTAACTATTCAGTCGAGTTGTCGTGGTACGATGGAGCTGATATTGATGATTTAGTGGTACAAAAAGCATATTCTCCAGCAGGCAAAAATGCAATAAAAGTTACTCTTCCGCCTAGTTTTAAACATCAAAATATAGCTGTAAATGTTAAGTACGGCACAGAAATTATTTGGTCGTGGCACTTGTGGGTAACGGACTATAATCCATATTTTGTTACTCTCAAAGAAAATTCAAATTCTGCTGCGGCTTACCCTGAGCGCAACAAACTCGACCAAAATCAACGTATGGCCGGTGATGGTAATGCACTTCATTCATATAGCGGTACAATATGGAGTAGCGGTATTTATGCCGACAAGTTCATTATGGATAGAAACCTTGGGGGATTGAGTGCAAATTTCGCTGGGTATGGAGGTACTACTTCGGGAAAAGGTGCGATTTTTTTTCAATTTGGACGAAAAGATCCATTCCCTCGAAAAGCAGGTCTTGCCACAGAGAATGGCCAAAAAAGTTTTGCTGATGTAGTAAATAATCCTAATGTATTTATTACTAATACTACCACTATAAATTGGTGTAACGAAACTAATGCGCAACTTACTACTATCTTATGGAATGATAAAAATGTGCCAATAGATGGGTATAGTATAGGTAAATCTATTTTTGATCCATCACCTGTAGGATTTAGGCTTCCTATTCAAGGCACGTGGGAATTATTTGCAACTAGCAATTCTCCTTGGAGCAATTTATCCACTACACAGTATAGCTATGGACGACTCTATAACGAATTTGTTTACTACCCAGCTTCTGGTTATCTTGAAAGGGAAAATGCATCATTAGGTTGGATAAATGCTGAAGGTAGCAACTGGAGTTCATCGCCAAACTCTAGCAGTGAAGGGCGCCGCTTAGCCTTTAACAATGGTTTAATGGACCCAAATCGAGTAATTACACGTACATATGGTTTCCCTGTCCGCCCTATCCAAGAGTAATATCAAATGATTATGAAAATGAACAAACATATATATATACTGCTCACACTGCTCCTCACACTTGTGGGGTGCAGTAAAGAGCCGTTTGATGGTATTGAAACCGAAGGGCAGCTGCGCATAGGGGTTGAGATGTTGGATAGGTACTACTCTGAGGAGATAGAGACTCGCTCAGGGACTTTCGATGCTAACGAACGTGAAAAAAAGCTCTTTGATGACAAATGTTTTGTCTTTGTGTTCTACAATACTACCGAGAAAAAGACTTTACAACAAATTGTTACGCTCCAGAAAGATACTGAGGGTTACTTTGCAATATTAGAGGCAACTAACTCAGCGGTTACAGTTAAGGGTGTGGCTAATGTGGATATTCCAGCTGATATTCTAACAAAAATAGATAATAAAACCCTAGTAATAGGCGATTTAGCAAATATATACACAACCTATACAACAGAGAATAACATATTAAAGAGTAACGATACAGGGCTACTGCCAAAGAGTAGTAATACCTTATCGCTCTCAAAAATTGATGCCTTAACAGTAAGCGGACAAAAATTAGAGTTTGAGTTCGATTATGTGCGTGTGGATGTAACTCTGCCAACAGGTACAGATGAGTACCCCAAGCTATTAAATGTGTATGCTATGAATGCACCTGCATTACCTCTAAGCACAACTAAAATCACCAAAACCCACGCAGTAGCACCAACAGGTACAGATACTAAATCGGTGCAAGGCTTATATCTCTATCCAAATGCCACAAGTGATCTATGGAGTAAAGATGACGCCATTTCAATAATGCTAAAGATTGAGGCGAGCGAGGGGGTGTTTAGATACTACAAAATTCTGATACAACACCCATCAGGAACAGGAAAAATCTACGATATACAACGTGACTACCGCTATTTTATAAATATCATCAGTCTAACATCGGACGGCTACGCAACAGAGGATGAGGCAATAGCTGCACCTCATAGCAACATTGACTATAACATCACCTACGACGATAACTCAACTCATATCGTAGATAATGGGCAGTATTACATAGGTGCGAGCAAGGATAAGTATTGGGCGAAGGGTCTTGGTTACGAGAGCCATATGCTACACGCAAATCCTAAAATCGAAATACTTACATCGTGGAATGACGATACATTCGTGCGCAATACTGATGGCACGTATAGCGTAGAAATAGCCTTTACTTTGGGCGACGGTGATGGAGGTGGGATACTACACAAACTCAGCGGCGATGTAACACTACCAGATGGGGCGAGTTTTTCTACAGAAACGCCACTTGCAGATAATTGGAAAACCATAACAACCGAGCAGGAGTATACTATAATCCTCGATGAAAATTTTACTGAAGGAGATATTATAATTAAGCTTGGCGAGCTAACGCAAACCATAAAACTAACAGTCGATAAATGTGTTGTGACGGATTACACCGATAAGACGATTGTTGAGCAGCTAACAGGCTTACCAGATGGCTACGGAGGTGTTACGGGCTTGCGTGTGGCGAATAGTTATATCATCGTCCCAGACTCAGGTGCTGAAACTATCTTCTATATCCCCATAACCGACCGCATTAACGAATTTTGGGGGAATAATGGCTACGCTAATAATGCCGCCTATACCATTATTGATGGAGCTTTGGGCGAGTTTAGTGTTGAGCCTTTGTGGTACGACCAAACAAACAATCCATTAGAGAGTGGTGTAGAGATAGAAAAGGCTCTATCTCCTGTGGGCAAATCGGCAATAAAAGTTACTATCCCTAAAGCTTATAGTGATATGGGCAATATATTAGTGGCAGTCAAAAAAGGCTCGGACATCGTTTGGTCGTGGCATTTGTGGGTGACAGATTATAATCCATATAAAACCACTTCTTTTGAAAACCCAAACAGAACAACCGTAAATGAGACTGTATCCACCATTGGTGGTAAAATTCATAGCTATAACGGTACTATTTGGAGTAGTGGTATCTATAAAGATAAACTTATTATGGATAGAAACCTAGGAGGAATCTCAGCTGGTTTCGCTGGCCAAGGCAGCTCAAATTACGATAAGGGATATATAGTTTATCAATTTGGGCGCAAAGAACCATTTGCTGGAAATACAGGAAAAAAGAGCACTGACAATACTAAGTTCGATCCAACCATAAACGATAGAGCTATTAGAGGTATGGAAGATGCTACAAACAACCCACTGATTTTTGCTATTAATCAAGGTTTTAGTGATTTTGGTGGCAATACCTATTTATGGGGCGACCCAAAAGCGACTGTTGCTAATACAAATAATTTGAGTGGTCGGCAGAAGTCTATTTTTGATCCCTCGCCTGTTGGTTGGCGAGTTCCAATTAATGGGGTGTACACGTTTACGCATTCAAGTTTGCCTTGGGTGAACTCAAATGATAGAATTGGTCGAGTTTACACGCAAAATAACTCAGTATATTATACGGCTAACGGTTATCGAGCCCAGACTAGCGCAGCTCTAATTGGGGCAACTACTCTTGGTTTGTATTGGGTTGCAACGCCAGCAAGTAGTACTTTTGCTTATCGTTTTGTATTTGATAGTTCAAGCTTTCATGCGAATTCGGATGGTAGAAGTGTTGGTTTTGCAGTCCGCCCCATCCAAGAGTAAAACAAACATAAGCCTAGCACTGCTCTATGTAGTGGGCTTATAAATAGGGTTAATTAACCCTGAAAAAAAATTATAAATGTAGTTTATAAAACTAAAAATCACTACCTTTGTGGCGTAGTAGATGGTATTTTACATCGAAAAGATTGTTTAGTGAGCAGAAATTCGCTCTTTTCGATGATATTATAGCAATACTTGCATAGAAAGGATAGTGCAAAAGAGTATAATATGAAGATTTATATATACATAATAGTATTCACACTATTTTGTTCGCACGTTTATGGACAGAGGCACGAGAAGAGATCTGAGATACTGTATGAACTTACAGGAGATAGGATAATAGATAACTTTGCAGATAACAATAGGGTTTTATCAGACCTGCGAATGACAATAGATGAACTGCGTGGAGATTCTCTCTCAAATATAGAGAGAATAATTGTTGAGTGCTACACCTCTCCCGAGGGTAGTAAGCTATTTAATGAGAAGCTATCACAGCGTAGAAGTGATGCGGTTGTAAGATATTTACAACTACACTTTGCCCTACCTGATAGTATTATAGAGGTGCGTAGTATTGGCATAGCGTGGGATAAATTACGTGATATGGTACAAAAATCTAATATGACGCACCGTTTAGATGTTATTAATATCATAGATTCTACGCCCGAAGAGACTTGGCAACTGGTTAATCCAAACGACAAATACCGAACACTAGTAGATAGTAGGAATAAACGACTTATGGATTTTAAGGGGGGCGAGCCATATAGGTATATGTCAGAATATTTCTTTCCACAACTTCGAGGTAGCAGTATTATAACTATCTACTCTAAAAGAGATACCTTACCGCTCATTATTGAGGCGCAATCAGTTTTGCCCATAGAGAAGAGTGATGAATTACCTGAACAAAATCTTAATCAACAGATAATCCAACAAGAGGAGTATGAAAATGCTCCACTGTTTGCAGTAAAAACAAATCTGCTTTATGATATTGTACTTATCCCTAATATAGAGATTGAAGTTCCTATTGGCAATCGATGGAGTTTAGCGGGGGAGTGGATATTTCCTTGGTGGGTGACAAAAAATAATGGTAATGCACTACAAATTCAGGCAGGAACAATAGAGGGACGCTATTGGTTGGGAGAGAGAGAGAAACTACCTCTCCTCACAGGTTGGTTTGGAGGGGTGTATGCCGGCGGAGGTTATTATGACTTACAATACAAAAACAATGGCTATCAAGGAGAATTTTTTATAGCTGCGGGATTGAGTGCTGGTTATGCTCATACGATAAATAAGAGGGGTAATCTTCGCATGGAGTACAATATAGGATTGGGTTATCTAAAGACAGAGTATCGCTATTATGAGGGCAAAGAGGATAATAAATTTCTTGTATGGCAATATGATGGAAATTATAGCTGGATTGGCCCCACAAAATTAGAGGTGTCACTCGTTTTAATGCTCAATCACAATCGTAAAAAGAGAGGAGGTGTGCGATGAGAAATATACTTTATATGATAGGTATATTTTTACTTATTACAATAATATCTTCGTGCCAGCGTCGTTCTCTTACGTATGACTACTATCCATATAGTGATATAGTTATAGAACCTGATTGGTCGCAATCTCTCACTGGGGCTGAAAAGCCTTTGGGGGTAAGTGCATGGTTCTACCCTAAGGAGGGTGGTGCACCATTGCAATTTAGGAGTAATAGTGTTGATGGCTTTAGTGTACCCATCGTAGAGGGTAAATATGATGTTTTGGTCTTCAACCGTAGTGAGACAGAGTTCTCTACTATTGGGTTTAGGGGTATTGAGAAACTCTCAACAATAGAGATATACTCTTTATCAGATGAGACAAAAGGGTGGTACACCAAAGCAGATAATGAGTTGGTTGTTTTACAGCCTGAGAAGATTGCAACGGCTATATATCGTGATTTTGAGGTTACAGCCGAGATGGTTACTAAGAGTAAAGCTGCAAGGAGTAGAGGAACTACACTCACTGAGGGCACTACAACAATAGCCGTTACGCCACAACTTGTAAATAAGACGATTAATGTAAAGATTAAGGTTATAGGTATACACAATTTACGAAGCGCACGTGCCACTATTAGCGGTATGGCTGAGGGGTACTGGATTAATGAGATGGTAAACAACAGTACCGATGTAACCTATATACTTGAGAGTTGGAGTAAAGAGGGTAGTTACGGTGAAGGAGAACTATATTTTAACTACACCACTTTTGGACTGTTAAGCGACCCCAACAATAGCACTAGTGGTTATGAATATTGGAAAGGGCTTCTTAATTTAGAGGTATTACTTGTTGATAATAAGACAGTGAAAAAATTTGATTTACCACTTGATGGCTCAATGGTTACAGAGAATAGCGCCGGCGATGTAGACTTAACCATAACACTTGGTTTCGACCCAGCAGGTCCTGAGCCTCCGCTACTACCTGACGTAGAGCCAGAAGATGGTTCGGGAAGTGGCTTTGATGCAGAGATTAACGATTGGGAGGATGAAGTTGAAATACCTATACCAATAGGATAAATAAAAAATAATTAACAATTTTATAAACTATTTAAACAAAAAGAGAATGAAAAAATCAATGATTATGATAGCTACTCTAGCTATCGCTTTGAGTTCTTGCTCGAAGAACGAAATTACTCCGAATATGACGGAGAGCAATGCAATGAATTTTGGTACTTATCTAGAGCAAAGTACTAAAGCAGAGTCAGAGACTGGATTTAATACAGGTGACAAATTCAAAGTTGATGTGCTTTATACAGCGGGCGATGATTTGGCGGATGCAACTAGTCCAAATATATATATGAGTATGGATGAACTTGTAGTAACATCAACAGCAACTAACACAACTTGGGAGTATGCTCCACTAAGATTTTGGCCAAATGTAGCGACTGATAAACTTTCTTTCTTTGCCAATACTATCGCGTCAAATACACTAGGCAATGTTCCTGAAATTATAACTTCGGGTAATAAAGTAACTTTTAATTACACAAACCCTGAATCATCAACTACTCAGCTAGACTTGATGGCTGCATCTGTACTTAATAGAGCAAAGGGAGGTGATCCTGTATCTACTGTTAATTTCCAATTCAACCACCTTCTTTCGCAGATTAACTTTACATTTAAGACTGCTGAAGATTACTCAGCGGGTGCAGAGATTGAGGTTAAATCAGTAGTTATAAACTATGCAGACGATTTCTATGCAGATGCTGTGTACGAATTTAGTAATACAGCGCAAAACACAGGTTCGTGGACAGTAGGAACAAATATAAAGCAGGCTGAGGAGACATTCACAATCAATCCTAAAGCTACTACTGCTACAAATGTACTTAACAGCACAGATGCAAAGACACTTGCTCCTATGGTACCTATCATGGTTATTCCTCAGGAGAAGGGCATAACTGTAACTATTACATACACAATTGCTGAGACAGATGGTTCAAACCCAATTGAACAAACGTTTACATCGGGAGAGTTAATGCCAACGGGTGGTTTCTCAGCTTCAACTATCTACACTTATCCTGTATCTATATCACTTGATGCAATCGTATTTGGCGAGGCTACAACAAGCACTTGGGGTACTGGTGGATTAGATATCAATATTTAATAATTTAGATAGGAGGTAGCCGCAAACCATTTAGTCTATCTTTAAAGCTAAAATGGTTTGTAATACCTAAGAATTGGAGGGTGACTAAAAAGCAGCGATTTGCTTTTCTAGTCACCCTCTTTTATGCAAAAATTTCTAGTTAATAAACTCTGTTTTTGGGCTCAATGAAAATTTCTAGTGGGGTTAAACAAATAACCTAATTCCAAATTACTAGTTTAATGTCCGCTTTTTTTCTAAATTGCTTTAGCTTTGGTGCGTTTCACGCACTATAACACCGAAGCGTACTTAAAGTACGTGAGGATTTATAGTGAGGAAAAGGTACCGAAGATGAAGTGATTTTTGGAAAAGCCCTCATACGCTCCACATACTTTTTGCATTGATCCTATTTTTGTTCACATTGCCCTTCAGCTACATAAAACGAATGACAAAAAAAAGCACTTACTAAAATATCCGTAAGTGCTTTTTCTGTGGGCCCAGCAGGGCTTGAACCTGCGACCCCCTGATTATGAGTCGTAACCTTTTAATTTTTATCTATTTTCTTTAAATTATTTTCATATCTTAATAATACTAATAATCAGTTATTTAACATTATTATTGAGAATAATATATTTGTTTTATTGATATAGTTTTATTAGTTTTGTGTGCAAATTGTGTGTACGATTAAATATTTGCACACAGAGTATTTTGAGATTATGTTTAGTTATTCAAAGGATGGTATTACGGTTGCATCAATGCTTGATGACCGAAGAAAAACAATAAAAGGGAGCTACCCCATAAAGATACGTGTTACGTATAAGCGTGAACGAAAATATTACTCCACAGGCAAGGAACTTAATCCTGAAGAGTGGGAGAAACTAAAAACAACAAGGGTAAAAAATCTTACTGCAATTAGGGAGAGTGTCGAGAATAGCTTCACTATTGTAAAGAACAATGTTATTGCATTGGCAGAGAAGACCGAATTTACATTCGATGCTCTCAATCTGCGACTAGGTAAGGCAACTGGCGATACGCTTAACTCTGCGCTTAAGGCAAAAATCGAGATGCTGCGTAAAGATGAGCGCATAGGAACAATGCTCTATTATGATGGAGTGCTGAAAGGTCTTGTTACTTTTGCTGGTGACCGTATAGCATTCGCAGATGTGACTGTTGAGTGGCTAAGACGTTATGAGCGATTTATGCTTCAAGATAAAAATTATACAACAGTGGGAATGCATATGCGTGGTATTCGTGCTATGATGAACGAGGCAAGGAAAGCAGGATTAATAAAAGAGTCTGCCTACCCATTTGGTAAAGACAGATATGTTATCCAAACTGGTGAGGCGAAGAAAAAAGCCTTAACACTTGAGCAGATAGGGCAGATTGTACGTTATGATGATGGGAATGAAACTACCGAGCGTTATCGAGACCTTTGGTTTTTTATGTATCTATGTAATGGAATAAATGTGGCAGATTTAGTAAAACTACAATATAAGAATATTGTCGATGGCGAGATATGTTTCATAAGGCAAAAAACAGAGTTAACAACCAAAACACGTAAAGAGATTCGTGCAATTGTAACTCCAGAGGTCAAGAGGATAATTGAGCGTTGGGGTACTCCAACAAAAAAACCTAACGACTATATTTTTCCTTATATCACAGGAAATGAAGATGCTGAAAAACGCAAGAATTTAACTAAAGATTTAACAAAGCGTATTAATAAACGAATGAAGCAAATCGGTGAGGCGATAGGTATTGATGGAATAAGCACATACACTGCACGACACAGTTACGCAACAGTTTTAAAGAGGAGTGGGGCCAATATTGCATATATCTCAGAGAGCTTAGGACACAACGACCTAAAGACGACAGAGGCGTATTTAGCTAGTTTTGAGAAAGAGGAAAGAGAGAAGAATGCCTCATTATTGACACAATTTTAGGTTACTATACATTATGTATCGAAAACTATTATTACATTTGCAAAAAATAACACTATATGGCTTTACCAATAAATATAAATAGTCTGCTTAGCAATAATATAATTGAGAGCAATAGAATAGAGTATAAAAAAGGATGGAACCCAGCATCAATATATCGTTCTATCTGTGCGTTTGCCAATGATTTTGATAATATTGGTGGCGGATATATAATTGTAGGTGTTAAGGAGGTGAATGGCACAGCTCAACGTCCAGTTATTGGTGTAGATATTTCGCAGATTGATAAGATACAGCGAGAGATGCTAGGGTTTAATAATCTTATTTCACCCGTATATTTTCCAAAGGTATCAATTGAGGATGTCGACAACAGGAAAGTTATTGTTATATGGGTACCAGGTGGATCACATAGACCCTATAAAGTTCCCGAAGATATTACGGCAAGGCATAAGAATCATAAATATTACATTAGATACAACACCTCTAGTATTGTTGCTGAGGG
This sequence comes from uncultured Rikenellaceae bacterium, assembly GCA_964368765.1. GTDB lineage: Bacteria > Bacteroidota > Bacteroidia > Bacteroidales > Rikenellaceae > JADFUS01. The sequence continues at coordinate 36,504 of CAYJCU010000002.1, read as the reverse complement.
TGAGAACGAGCAAGAGTTATTAACACTGTGCAATCAAATACCATTTGATGATAGAATTAATCAAAACGCATCGGTTAATGATATTTCATCTCTATTGCTACGTGATTTCTTGATTAAGGTGAATAGTAAATTAGCTGACAACATCGAGGGTGCAAATATAAAGGATATACTCATACAGATGGATCTGCTTGCTGGTCCACCTGAGAATATGTTTCCAAAAAATGTTGCATTAATGATGTTCTCGGATAAGCCAGAGAAGTTTTTCCCATATACCCAAGTGGATATAGTTCATTTCCCAAGAGGTAAGATGCAAGATCCTTCAAATTTTATCGAGAATCCTCCTATTAAAGGGGCTGTGCACCATATTATTACAAATGTCATGAGCTACCTTCGCACAAATGTAATAAAAAAGAAAATAGAAAAAGTCTCTTATCAATCAGAGGCAATAACATACTACAACTATCCATATCAAGCACTTGAAGAGGCTGTGGTAAATGCTATGTATCACCGTAATTACCAAGACAGAGAGCCAGTGGAGATTGTCATCGAGCCAACAGGCATAACAATAGTTAGTTATGGCGGAGCAGATAGATCTATTAAACTTAGTGACGTAGAAAGAGGGCGAATGATAACTCGCAGATATAGGAATAGACGATTAGGGGATTTCTTAAAAGAGCTAGAGTTAACAGAGGGACGTGGAACAGGTATTCCAACAATCGGGAGTGAGTTAAAGGGCAATGGTTCGCCAGAAGCTAGGTATGAGACGGATGAATACAGAACATATTTTGTTGTTGAGATACCGTGTCATCCTGCTTTTGTAATAGACGAAGAGCTACCTCCTCAAGTCACCCCCCATGTTACCCCCCATGTTACCCCCCATGTCTTAGAGAGTATAAAAAAACTGGTTAATGTAGTAAATGGAGAGATGAGACGAGATGAATTACAGATATTGTTAAACATCTCAGACAGAAAATATTTTATGTCCGATTATGTCAATCCTGCAATAGAGGTAGGATATATAGAACGGACTATACCCGAAAAACCAAGAAGTGTGAACCAAAAATATCGTTTAACAGAAAAGGGAAAAGCACTAAAAAACCATTAATGTTATGGCACGAAGAAAAGAGTTAAAGGTAGAGCTAACGCAGCTACAGGAGTACGATTCTATTATTAAGTTACTAAGAGATGATCCAATATTCGAGAATTTCGATCTGGCCACAATAGAGATACGTGCTAAGGGTAAGATAACACCAGCAATCAAAGATCCTGAGATTATTATTGAGCGTCTTGAACGCTATCTTAGGATTAATTATGACTCGATAAGTGGGTTTAAATATATTGATGGCGTAACAGAGCAAAAGTATGTGACTAAGACCCAGTTAACAAAGATGCTGGGCATCTCTCGCACGACACTCGACAAATGGATTGATGAGGATTTTATTAGTTTCTCTTATGTTGGATTTGGCGAGCTGCCAGATAATGTTACAATGGTTCCTATACTAGATCCTGAACTAATACTAAAAGATTTAAAATATTATTTAGAAGAAAGAAACAAGAAAAATAATCAATAAGATATAGTACTTAACGTTACAGCTTGAAAGCTGTAACGTTTTTATTTTTCATAAAATCAGTTAATTACAAATATATTGTGACTAAATAGTGACTAAAATAGGAGAAATAGCCTTAGAAACGTATCAAAAAAATTTAATAACTGTACATAAGGCAAATTTAAGTTAGTTTTTATTAAAAGCATACTCTGTAAAATAGAGCGATGCAACATTGATGTCGCATTTTGAAACGTTACCTCACAATTTTGAAACATTACCCTCCCTATTTGAAACGTTAGGTTCGAGTACAATAGGGTCTCTGAACCTTTGCAAAATCACAATGTCCAGCTATTCTTGATTTTAATAGTAATAAATATCTATTTACCTTTGCATTCGAAATCATATATGATGTGCTGTGACGACAGCTATTTACAAACGAATAATTGATTTTAAAATGAGTTCTAATATTATCGTAACAACACCTGAAGAATTGAAGGCAATAGTTCAAGATGCTGTATCATCATTAATAACTAAAAATGATAAAGCGGTGGAGCCAGACACCATAACACTAGACAAGACTGTCGAGTTGTTAGAGGAGCACGGCTTTCCCACATCAAGAGCTAAATTGTATAAATTAACCTCGAAAGGCGAAATACCTCACAAGAAATATGGACACAAGTTGGTGTTTTCACGAAAAGAGATACTTAATTGGGTTGCTAGTAGATGTGTAGTGGTAGGTGATGCGAGTGAAGCTATTAAGTGTGTAGTACAATCGGCACAACGTAAGAGATAGTAAGATATGGATAGTGGAATAACGAAACAGTCTAAAAATGAGCAGATTGAGCAATTTTTACGAGAGCACTACTCTTTTAGGTTCAATACAATAAAGTGCAGAACTGAAATGCAAACCAAAGAGAATACTCCGTTTAGACCTATAACAAAATTTGATTTAAACTCTCTGCGCAGAGAACTGGACAGCTCAATGGGTATAAGCACCTCCGCTGATAATATTCGCACAATATTAGAGAGTGATTTCTCACAGCGTGTAGATCCAATCAGAGAGTATTTCAATTCACTCCCACCTATTGAGGGATGTATTAATATTGAGAAGCTTGCTAATACCGTAACAGTTAGCAATAATGAGAAATGGGTAGGGTATCTAACAAAATGGCTGGTTGGGGTTATTGCTAACGCACTAAATGATAGCGGTTGCCAAAATCATATCTGTTTAGTACTTACAGGTGAACAAGGAAAATTTAAAACAACGTGGCTAGACAATCTCTGTCCCAAACCATTAAAAAGCTATCTCTTTACAGGGAAAATAGATCCTCAGAATAAAGATATACTAACACTTATCGCAGAGTGTTTATTTATCAATATTGACGACCAACTAAAGGCACTAAATAAGCGTGACGAAAATGAATTGAAAAATTTAATAACCACTCCATTAGTTAAATATCGTCGACCTTATGATGTATATATAGAAGATTATCCGCATATCGCTAGCTTTATGGCATCCGTGAATGGTAATGATTTTTTGACTGATCCAACAGGTTCACGCAGGTTTTTACCTTTTGAAGTTATTTCTATTGATATTGCGAAAGCTAAGGAGATTGATATGAATTATGTGTATTCTGAGGTAATGAAATTGTATAGAGATGGTTATCGGTATTGGTTTAATGATAGTGAGATTAATGAACTTCATATACAAAATAGTGCTTTTCAAGTACAGACAGTTGAATATGAGATGCTACTACAGCTATTTGTTAAATCTATTAGTAGAGATAACTTTATGACTACTGTGCAGATAATTAATCACGCAAAGGAGTACACCGCATTATCCATATCTAAAAAACGTATGGGCGAGGCACTACGTAAAGCAGGCTTCGAACGCATATCAAAGCGTGTAAACCAGACCCCAATATATGGTTGGCTTGTCGAGAAGATAAATATATAAAATAACCCTACTACATCACTACAATTAATAGCTAATCCAATGAAATAAAAAAGATTAGCCTGCTGTGCCTATGCCTAAAATAGGCTACTACGCACCTACTACATTACTACTATAATATGATATAGTTACTACATATAATCAGTTGATTTTTATTTCATTGTGATATTGTAGTATGTAGTAAGTATAATTTAATAAACGAATAAAATGAAAAATATTAGCATTAAAGAGTTCCTTTCGCAACAAGGAATAATGTCAAACTATGAGCGCAGTGGATATGGTATGTATCTATCGCCACTACGAACAGAGAATACCCCTAGTTTCAAGGTGGACTATGTGAAAAACCTATGGTACGACTTCGGGAGTGGCGAGGGAGGTTCTATCATCGACCTTGTTATGAAGTTGGAGCATTGCACCACCGCCGAAGCATTCGCTAAGATCGAGAACAACTCTTTTTTATCTCACCGTAATGAGTCATCAACCTCAGCAGAGCCAGTAATCACAGTGAACAGTGTTAAGTCACTAACCTCGCCACAACTAATAAACTATATCCGTTCAAGAGGTATCAACCCAGATATAGCAAAGCGATATTGTAGTGAGGTGTATTTCACAAATGTAGGAAGAAACTATTTCGCTATTGGCTTTAGATGTGATAGCGGAGGATGGGAACTAAGAAACCAATATTTCAAAGGAGGCACAAGCCCCAAAAGTATAACCACCATTGACAAAAATTCTTCGGAGTGTATGGTGTTCGAGGGGTTTATGGATATGCTCTCTTATCTATCACTAAAGAAAACACCAGAGCCATCAATAAACATAGCTGTTATGAACTCGGTTGTAAATATCTCTAAGGCATCAGATTTTTTGAAGAGACACACAACGCTACACTGCTTTTTCGATAATGACGAGGCAGGAAAAAGAGCACTAGCGCAGGTCTCGCAGTTGGGGTGCGAGGTGGTAGACCAATCGCATTTTTATCGGAATCATAAAGACCTTAATGACTATCTTATGAGTTCAAAACAACAACCAAAACGTAGATTTAGGTTATAACTATCAATATTTCGAGATTTTATTAAGCGAGTATGTGTTAATGTGGGACATTAACAGTGCCTTGCAGGCGTAAACTCGCACAATCCCGATGGTCATAGTATAAAAAATAATAACAATAATGAAAGAGATAAGGAACAGAAATAATAATGGGCGACCTAAGAAACCAATAGCCGATGTGAGAGACTATTTTGTGAGGGTGCGACTCAACACAAACGAGTACTACACCACCAAGGCAAAAGCACAACAGGCAGGTATGAAGATGAGCGAATATATACGCTCGGCACTAAATAGCTCAGTGGTAAAAGAGCGGTTTGGGAAGAACCATAACAGAGTGATTATACTCCTAACCACCGCACTAAATAACCTCAATCAGCTAACAAAACGGGCACACCAAGCAGGATATTTTGCGATAGATGGAGAGCTAAAGCCACTAATAAAAGATATTGATAACACCATAAAACAGATTGAGTATGATGGCTAAGATAGTGCAAGGAGCATCGTTTGCAGGAGCAATAAATTATCTGCTCAATCGTGATGAGGCACGCATCTTAGTGGTGCGAGGTATTAGAAATGGAACAAATCAAGAGATGGCGCACGGCTTCGAGAGGCAAGCACGCCTGAATCCAATAACGAAACCAGTTGCGCATATCTCCCTTAACTTCTCTGCCGAAGACAGAGATAAATTAACCGACAAAAAGATGATAGAGATCGCCAAAGAGTATATGCAAAAGATGGGGTACGACAACACGCAATGCCTTATGGTACGCCACACTGATAGGGAGCACCCACACCTACATCTAATACTAAACAGGGTTGATTTTGATGGCAATCGTATAAGCGACCGCAACGAACGTATCAGAAATATTAAGGTTACCCATGAGTTAACACGTAAACATAACCTATATATCGCAGAGGGAAAAGATAACGTTAAACGGCACAGGTTAAGAGGTAGCGAGAAGATAAGATATGAGATATATGATGCACTATCAAAACATATTCGTACCACTAAATCGTGGGAAGAGTTACAACAAAAGCTAAAAGGCGAGGGCATATCTGTTGAGTTTAAGTATAACGGCTCTACCGACCAAATTCAAGGGGTGAAGTTCACAAAAGACAACTTGACATTCAACGGCTCTAAGGTAGATAAACAGTTTAGTTTCTCGAAAATTGATTATCAACTGAGGCAAAACTCATTAGCGGAGGAACATGTAAAAAGTAGAGCGGAGGAACATGTAAACGCCCCATCATTTAGTGGCGGCTTAGGAGTGTTTGACCTACCACAACCACAGGGTGATGACCCTGAAGAGGATAGCTTCAGAAGGCGTATGCAGAAAAAGAAAAAACGAGGTATTAAATTTTAAATTTTTTAAAAAAATGGAGACACAAGCAATTATTGAGATGCTAAAAAAGCAAGAAAAATCACTAATAAAAATCGAAAGGGGGTTGTCGGCTCCTCAGCCACAACAGCCAACAATAGACCACGCAAGGGTGGAAGCATTAACAGAGCAGCTACAAACTGCCGTTGACAAGACAGGCGAAGTGATAGATGCAGTACGAAAGCCCATCATCAAGCAGAGCAAATTTAGTGTATCGATAGAGTCAAAGAGCATACTATGTTACATACTATTCTCATTTTTGACAATAATTGGTCTGGCAACAAAATATTTCATTGACACAGAGCCAAACTACGACCAAAGGGATAACGATATTAAATATAGATACATAAAGATGAAAGGCGAGGCGACCCCCAAAACAATAACAGAGCTAGAAAATCTCTTTGAACTCAACCGAGACAATAAGAGGATTAGGGAGATATGGCAAACAATAAAGGAGTACGAGGAGACCATCCGCCAAAAAGCAATAGTCGAAGAGCACGCTAGGCGCAAGCTTATAGAGGCTGAAAAGCTTAATAAGGAGATTGATGGGTTGAAAAACAGATAATTTTTTTGGAAATTTTGTTCTGTAACTTATATTTTGTATATTTGCAACTAAATATGAGTGGTAGTTTTTATGGATGAGGTAACATTATATAGACGATTCAACAAGAGAGAGCCTTCTGCGTTTAGCGAGGTCTACTCTATCGTGTATAATGAAATTCATTCATATACAGCTAAATTATATCGTGAAACAGAGGTTGAAGCCTGCGATGTTATACACGATGTGCTGCTACATATTTGGCACTCTAAAGAGCTGCTATTTGATGATGCTAGATACCTTAAAGCATATATCTATATTGCTATCAAAAATAGATTCAAAGATTACCTTACACATCAAAAATATGTAGATAAGTATAAGAACCATATTCTATCCAACGATAATCATTACTATATGGCAGCAATCGAGAGTGAGTACCAATCACTATTTGCTGAGATGGTAGCAAAACTTCCCGAAAACTACTCTGAGGTTATTAGGCTACATATCGAGGGGTGGGATGTTAAGTCGATAGCCGAAAAGCTCAATATAACAGAAAAGAGCGTTTTTAATAGAAAGCGAAAAGCGATAGAGTTAATGAAATATGGAGCCAATACAATAAAGGCACTTGCAATTATCAATATCTTGACCGAAATTTAATAGTTTGATATACAAATAATTAATAGCTAGTTAGAAAAATAATTACATTTTTTTAACTAGCTATTTCCGATTGTTGTGCTCTCGTTCGTTCTAATTATAAACGAGAGAAAAAATGAAAAAACATATAGACAAAAGAGAAATAGAGTTAATGCACCGACGAATGAGGGTGGCAGATGAACTGCTCAATGTTGCGCAGGATAGTAACTTTAACACTAGATTAGAGGATTACCCCAATCTAAAAGATTTTTTAGAGAGCACCCCAAATAGTAAAGATTTTATCTGCACACTAGCAGAAAGCAAGGACTTAGAGGATTCTACAAATAAAACTAGAGATATTGAGAAGTTTAATGCTATTATATCTGAGGAAATTTCAAAACGCCGTACTAAACTACGCATAAGAGCAATAGTTAGCTCTGTTGTTGCTGCTGTTATCTTCGTTAGCTTTATGATTTATAATAATAGACCCGATTCGCAACCAGTAACTTCACAAGAAGAGGTGGTTATTGCAAATAACGAGGTTAAAATTGATAAACCAATAATTATTGTTGGCAATAGCGAGATAATAAGCATTGATAGCGAGAGTGAGGATGGTGCAACTAAGATTTCGACAACTGAATTAGTTAGTATGAGCAGTGTAGCGGTGGCAAAAGAGGAAGTTATCTCTACTAACAAAATTATAGTTCCAACAAAATATACAACAACTTTAACACTTGATGATGGTACAACAGTATATCTTAATGCAGATAGTGAGTTAGAGTTTCCTACAAAATTTATTGGCTCGGAGCGTAGGGTTAAGCTAAAGGGAGAGGGTTATTTTGATGTTGTAAAATCGACAAAACCTTTTATTGTTGATGTAGAGAATATAAGTATTAATGTTCTGGGTACAAAGTTTAATATTAATGCAAATAATCATAGTGTATCTACCTGTCTTGTTGAGGGTTCGGTAGAGGTTGAGTATAATGGTGGGCAACAGGCAGTTGTTATTAAGCCAAACGATTTATGCGTGGTAGATATAGAGAGACAAGAGGCTAAAACAGAGCAGGTGAACCCACAAAACTATATTAGTTGGATGGGTGATACATTTATATTTAACAATCAAAATATTGGTTATATATTAGAGTGTGTGGATAGATGGTATGGTGTAGATATAGAGTTACAGAGCGACAGTGTGAAGAGTATCTCAGCAACAATAGCATTTGATAAAAGCACAGAGTTAGAGTCTGTACTAAAGATGATAGAGCTCTCAACAGGGGTTAAATTTATAAAGGAGAAAGGAGGTAGATATAAGGCAGAATAGACTATAAAAAATATAAAACTGGTTCCACTGCGAATGAAACCAGTTCAGTAAAATTAGTATCACAGCTACTAATTTGCAATAGATTAGCTGTAATATAAAATCTATAAATACAAAATTATGAAATTTATATTTAAAAAACGAATTTTAGCAACGAAATATTTGAAAATATTTTGCGTGTTAATGCTATATTGTTGTAGTGTCACCGCTTATGCTGAGTCTTATAACAATGAAAATCAATCATTAATAGAACAAATTACTGAAAAAAAAGTAACTATTGATGTTAAAAACATGTCAATCAAAGAGATACTTCTAGAGCTTAATAAACAGACTAATATCAATTTTATTATTACTGAAGAGCTGTCAAATAAACTACCTAAGAGGAGTATAAAGGTAACAGATATGAGTGTTGAAGAGTTTCTTAAAGAGCTACTAAAAGATAGTGGTTGTACTTACGAAACATTTGATAATAATATTGTTATTGTTGAAGATAAAAACAACACCCCCCAAGAGGATACAAAGGTTCGTACTATTACAGGTAAGGTCGTGGATAGTGATAAGAAACCCATTGCAGGAGCTATGATCTTGATTAAAGAGACCGGTCAAGGAGCTATCACCGAGGCAGATGGAAATTTTATTATCAATGTTCAGAATGGTAACACGATAGAGATTTCGTGTATGGGTTACAAACCACAAAATGTAAGGATACGCAAAGAGACAACAAATATTTTAGCATCTCTAAGTATGGAAGTACAAGAGGTTGGAGATGTTACGGTTGTTGCTTTCGGAACACAAAAGAAAGAGAGTGTAGTTTCGGCTATCACAACGGTAAAACCAATGGATTTAAAGAGTTCGTCTAGCGATCTAACATCATCATTTGCTGGTAGAATTGCTGGAATAATCGGTTGGCAGACAGGTGGTATGCCAGGAGCTTTAACGGAAGGTGAAATGAATACACAATTCTATATTCGTGGTATTACATCGTTCCAGACTGGTGCAAATAAAGATCCTCTTATACTACTTGATGGTGTTGAGACTTCAAAGTTAGATCTATCTCGTATTGCACCAGAGGATATAGAGACTTTCTCAGTAATGAAAGATGCCTCTGCTGCTGCAATGTATGGTGCACGTGGTGCTAATGGAGTTATTCTGGTTACAACAAAAAAGGGTGTTGAGGGTAGTGTGTACGCAACTGCGAGATATGAAATAGTTACCTCGCAACCAACTAAAGAAATTGATATTGTTGATCCATTGACCTATATGAATCAATTTAATCAAGCCATTGTAGGTCGTTCTCTTACTGCTCAACCAAGATATACGCAAGAGAGGATTGAGAGAACAGCTTCTGGTAAATATCCAGATTTTCTCTATCCACAAAACGACTGGTATGGAATGATGTTTAAAAATCAAAGCATTAATCACCGTGCTGGTGTAACTATCCGTGGTGGTTCAAAGCTAGTGCAATACTATGCTTCGGTGAATTATAATCAAGATAACGGAATGCTGAAGACAGATAAGTTAAATGATTTTGATATTAATATTAAAAATAATCAAATAACTTATAGAACAAATCTAAACATACAATTAAACTCTGGCATCCAATTATTAATTAACTCATCGGCTTCACTTGATAAACAACACGGCCCAGCTACCGATGTGTATGATGCTTACGGATTAGCATTTTGTGCATCTCCTGTTGATTTTGCTGTGATGTATCCTGCTGATGATACTTATAACTGGCCACATCTTCGTTTTGGTAGCTTGGATACCTACTCAAGAAATCCTTATAAAGATGTTCAGTCTGGTTATACTGACAGAACACGATATTCTACTATTAATAAGGCTGAATACATTCATAATTTAAGTTCGGTAGTCAAAGGATTAGAGGTAAGGGCAAGTGTATCACTTGTGCAGTCAGGTTATTATGCAACAGTGTATAAGACCGCCCCTTATTTGTATAGTTTAACTGATGATAATTACGACTTTACTACGGGTAAGTTTAGTCTTACCCCTTTAAATGCGGCGACTGCTAAACGTACACTTTCTGTTGATTCACAAGGAACTGTTAGTAATACCGATACTCGTCTGGCTTATGAACTGCGAGCCTACCATTCAGCAGCATGGGGTGATCATCAGACATCATTTACCGCAGTTGCACAAATGCAAGAGCATACATATACCCCAATCAAATCTGTTCTTAATGGAATACCGGGCAGAAATATGATTTTTTCGGCTCGTGGTACTTATGGCTATAAGGATCGATACTTTTTTGAGGCTAGTTTTGGATATAATGGATCAGAACGCTTTCCTAAAGAGAATCGTTTTGGTATCTTCCCTGCAGGAGGTATAGCATGGGTAGTTTCAGATGAGAAATGGATGGAGTCTATTTCTAACGTTATATCCCTGTTAAAATTTAGAGCATCATATGGTATGGTAGGAAATGATGGAATATACACTGGTTCATCAGGTCAGCGATACATATATCTACCGGAATTAACCACATATAGGTCGTATGCAGACCCTACTGGATTTATGGCACCACTAGATGCATATCGAGTATTATCATATTCGAACCCCGAAATACAATGGGAGGTGGCCGAGAAAGCAAATTTAGGTCTTGAGATGTCATTTCTAGATGGATTATTTGATCTTAACATAGATGCTTTTGAAGAGGTGCGTCACAATATTATATCTAATAGAGTTGTGATACCTCAATCAATGGGTGTTCCAACCGCTCCACTAGATAATATTGGTAAAGGACGAACAAGAGGAGTTGATTTAACAGCTAAGTTTCAAAAACAATTCAATAGCGATTTTTGGGTTATTCTTAATGGCACACTATCATACGCACAAAGTGAATATCTTGAAATTGAAGAGGCTACAGACAAACCTGATTATCAAAAAAAGGTGGGTCAAGAGATATCTCAACAAATTGGATATATTGCCGATGGACTTTTTGCTGATTGGGAAGAGATAGAAAATTCCCCAATACAAGGTGGAGATGTTATGCCGGGTGATATTAGGTATCGTGACCTAAATAATGATGGAGTTATTGATGTTGAAGATGCAACTTATATAGGTTACCCTGAAGTTCCAGCTCTTATATATGGACTTAACGGTTTTATTAATTACAAACAATTTGAATTTAGTTTTGCTTTACAGGGATCGGGTAGACGTACATTTTTTATTAACCCATCTACTATCTCTCCTTTTTCTAATGATAATGCTATGCTTACAGCAATTTATGAAGATCATTGGAGTGAAGATAATATGACAAATATGCCATTTTGGCCTAGATTATCACAGCAAAATATAATCGACCACAACATACAAGAGGATTGGTATAATGAAGATAATTCAGAGGTTCGTAAGAGTACGTATTTTATGCGTTCATGCTCTTTTATACGTGTTACATCACTAGAGTTGGCATATAAACTACCAAAGCCACTGCTACAGAGATGGAGAATACAGAATGCGAAGGTATTTGTTAGGGCAAACAATCCATTCTTATTTACTGATTTTGATATATGGGATGTTGAATTAGGTGAAAATGGTTTTAACTACCCAATTCAAAAGACATATGCTTTAGGTTTAACATTTAGTTTCTAACAATTAAAATTCAGAATAATATGAAACATTTAAGATATATTTTTGTTGCTATTATGGCAATATTCGTTTCAGGGTGTAATTACCTTGATATAGTGCCAGAAGATGATGTTGAGACCATAGAGACCGTCTTTGAAAAAAGAGAGGATGTTGATACATGGTTAAAGACTTGTTATGCCCTCGCAGTAAATCAGTTTACTAGTGTAATTCACTCTCCATCATTTGTAGGGGCGGATGAATTTGTTGCTGGAGATTATGCGCGTCTACTTCGAATGGCTACAACGACAGGTAAGTGGTGTGGTTTATTTATTGGTGACGGACTTCAAATGTCACAAGAACCTTATGGTAATATTTGGAAAAATGATGGACTGTTTGAATCGTTAAGATATATTAATATATTTATCGAAAAAATAGACCAAGTATATAATATGCAAGATAGTGAAAAAGAGCTGTGGATAGCAGAAATTAAGGCACTAAAAGCACATATATATTTGGAATTTTTAAAGACTTACGGACCATTCATTATAATTGATGAAAACATAGCAGTAAATAGTGATATTTCAGATATGCAGTTACCTCGTAGTTCAATAGATGAGTGTGTTAAGGCTATCGTAACACTTTGTGATGAGGCGATTGAAGTTCTGCCAAATATAGACTTGAAAGATACCTCACGTAAAGTATTTCATAATAAATCATCAGTAGCGGTAGTTAAAGCTTACGCACTACTATATGCTGCATCACCAATATTTAATGGAAATTCTGCATATAGGGAGATAAAAAATAAGAATGGCGAGCTTTTATTCCCACAAGAGTATGATAAAGAGAAGTGGAAAGTGGCAGCTGAAGCTATTGATCAAGCAATAGAATATGCTACGCTTGGTGGCGTTCGTTTATATAATGACTCAAGAGGTAAAGTAACAGATCTTCTTAACCATATAACAAATATTCAAGAGTCAGTTATGGACAGAGGATTATTAGATAATGTAGAATCAATATATGCTATGAGACCGAATTCACCAGCTTATAGGTATACTTTTCGCACACTTCCAGTTGTGCCATACACTAGTCCGGTATTTACACCTCATTCTGATGGTCAAATATTCCCTAGTTTAAATGTTGTAGAGCGATACTATACTGTTAATGGCTTACCAATTGAAAGTGACATAAATTGGGATTATACTAATCGATATCAAATGGGGACAGAATCTAGTACTCAATACACAAAGGTAGTGCCTTCAGGAACCGATGTTTTGAAACTACACTTAGCTAGAGAACCACGTTTTTATGCCAATATCGCTGCAGATCGCCTATATTGGCAACAGGGAGCAGGGGATGTAAATAATTTATTAGTAAAAGCTCGTCAAGATGAGGCGGTAGGTGTTATGAACGATGTACTAAATACCTCATTGCCACAAAATTTATCGGGATATATTTTAAAGAAAGGATTAGACCCATTATTGTCATTTAAAGATATAGAAGATGCTGGTTCAAAGGACTATCCATTTATAATATTTAGATTAGCAGAACTTTATTTAATGCAAGCTGAGGCATGGAATGAGTACGAAGGACCTACCGAAAAAGTGTATGACGCAATTGATATAGTTAGAAAGAGAGCTGGCATTCCTGATGTTAGAACATCGTGGTCTACATATTCTAATGATGCTGATAAACCAAATACAATTGAAGGGATGAGAGAAATCATTCACGACGAGTGGAATAATGAATTTGCATTTGAGGGTAAACGTTTCTACAATGTTCGTCGTTGGCTAACAGCTGAAACAGAGCTTAATCAATCACTTAGAGGATGGAATACCTTCTCAAATACTGAAGCTGGATTCTATAACAATTTTGAAGGACCACTAGAGGTATGGAAGGATAGAAAATTTACATCGCCTAGAGATTATCTTTTCCCGATAAGGGCTGAAGAGGTGATGATATCGGGAGTTACTCAGAATTTAGGTTGGTAATTCTCAAATTTAATTATAAACTATAAATTATAAATATTATGAAACGAATATTTTATATTGTATTTGCACTATTACTACTCGTAGGTTGTGAGACTGAAGATGATGCTATATTTGATATTAATATGTCATCTGAAGAGTTGGAGTTTACCCCTATTGCAGGAGGTGCAATTATGAAATATAACCTTCCATCAAATAGCGAGGTCTTATATATTAAGGTAAGATATACTGATCCTCGTGGGAAACTTATAGAACGTACAGGATCGTATGCCGACAATACTATTGAACTACTTGGTTTTGATTATGCTCAAAAGGCAGAAGCAGAAGTGTCTCTTATGAACCGTGATAAGATAGAGTCTAGTGCTACAATGGTTTCATTTGAGACGTTAGATTCTGGGCCTGTTGAATTTTTAAAGAAAACGGTAGTACGACCAGCTTGGTCAGGTTTTACGGTAGACTATAGTGCGTTATCTGAACATGCGAAAGGTATTGCTCATATATATTATGTAGGCATCAGTCCCGAAACGAATCAAATAGATACTATTCCATTACGAAGTGTAATATTTGATGGTGCTGATATGCCTATAATTTTCCCTACTGCCGAAGATATTAAATCAAATACAGTTGTAATCCGTACTGAGGATTTGAGAGGATATATTGTTGATAGGGTAGTGTATGAAAATATTGAAGCCTACGAAAAGGTAAAATTGCCATCAGAGAATATTAAATTTATAGATCCACACGGATTGTCTGTTGAAGATGAAGATTATCAACTAGGGGTAAAATATCTATTTGATGGCGACACAAAAGGCTATGAAGTTATTGATGGAGGTATGGGTAAAGATGGAATATATTCAACATTCTTAGCTGGGCCAAACGCATACGAAAAACCATTTATTCTTGATTTAGGCAAGGAGTCTATTATATCAGGTATCAACATCTACGCAATTATTAAATTTAGATATTGGCCACCAGCTCCATCACTGTTTGGATCATCGTCTGTCTACGGTTCTGTATGGAGGGGTGCATATGAAAATAAATTACCAGCAAGCTTTACTATATATGCATCTAATAATATGGATGATGAAAGCTCGTGGGTAGAGATAATAAAAATAGAGGATGACCCTATGACAATTCATGCAGACCGTTGGTGTAAAGAGGCTTCAGGTAATTTGCTTCAAAATGGTGTATATAAGACTAATGAAGAGTTAGATAGTGCAGATCCGGGAGTGTTACAGGTGGACTTCCCTCTACCAATTAGTGAGTATAGATATTTAAAATTAATTGTACATGATACTTATAGGAATCTAAGGTATACAGGTAGTGGAGCAAGTGAATATATGCAAAACACTTATTCTTATATCTCACTTCATGAGTTAGAAGTGTATACTAATAAATAGAGGTAATTTAACTATACTTATATAATATAAGTGTTATGACAAGACATAAATAAAAAATAATATTATGAAACAAAATAAATATTTATTATTATTATTCCTTCTCTTATCTATTAGTTGTGAGAGTTTGGAGGATACATATAGCGAATTTGGTGCCGCTGGAATAACTAGGTACCTAGCTAAATGTAAAAATGTTGATGTGAATCCAGGCTGGGAGAGATTGGTTGTTACATGGGAAAATTCTGTAGATCCACTTATCGATCAGGTTCTTGTAAAATGGGAATTAGGAGATAAAATTGATAGTACCTTCTTACCTAGAGGTACTGAATTATATAATATTACTACTTTAAATGGTGAAGCATTAGTTGATGGAACATACAAGGTTTCAGTCTGTGGTGTTGATAAGAATATGTTTAGATCACTTAATGAAGATATGTGGGCTCGCCCATATACTTATGATCATGAATCTATTCGTTCTTTCTCTTCTGTTGTATCTAATCATTATTACATACAAGACATTACTGGTGATACAAAACTGGTACTGTTTATGGCAAGTTGGAATGACAACATAAGTAGTGCAGCACTGCACTATGTTACCAAAGATGGTGAAAAAATTGAGATGACAATTGATAAAGATTTTGTCTCAAAATATAAATATTATGTAATACCAGAAAGCGTGCACCATACAGATCTGGCATATGTTGAGAGAATAGGCAAAGTGGTTGGTTGTGATGACTTAATACTATTTAGGGACTTTATATTAAATAAAGATATCAAGCTATCATCTGACATAAGAAGTATAATAAAGACAAAATATGGAGTAGATGAGCCAAATGCAGATTTTCTTAGCTCCTTGACAGAGTTTGGATATGATTACAATGTTGCATCATTTGAAGATTTGTTATATATGCCAAATTTGACAAATGTTAATTTAGCTAAAGAAAGGTATATGTACGAACCTACATTATCAGAATATACATATTCAACTTCAGGTATAAGTGTTTTAGAAGATGAGGCTAAGAGTAAATTTGTTATTGAACAATTAATAAATTTAAAGGGAGTTACAGTAGAGAGGTATAATAAACATTATTTTCCATATAGTACCCCTAGGGGGATGGTTTCTCATGGGAACCCTACTCCTGCGGCCATTGCACCAATAATGAGGGATGACAGTTGGGAGATAGAGTGCTCACAAGATGAAACTTTACTAGGTACAAGAGGCAAGACAGAGTACCTATTTGATAATGATGTAACAACTATTTGGAATCCATCAGCAGAAGCATTTGTACGTGATTATCTTTTTGAGATTGATTTTCAAAATATTACGGATTTATCTGGTATTAAAGTAGTTCAAGAAACATTTACAGATGCTGCAGATGCAAGAGATGGGACACCTTCAAGACCAAGACATATTGAATTCTCATTCTCTGATGATTATGTAACTTGGAAGAAGGGTACATACGATAATCAAAATACACTTGGTACTACAAATGGTGAAATAACAATAATTAATCTTACTGAAGTATCCAAAGCAAGATATGTAAGAATCTCTTTGGTTGATCAGGGTTCTGATACAGGTTCAACTTACGATATTGCACTATCAGATATTGTCTTCTTCTAGGCTTAATATAAAACGAAATTTAAAAAAGTAACACAACTATGCTGTTTACACACATTAGTTGTGTTACTTTTTTTATTGAGTTGTGTGCAAATTGTGTGTACAGGGTATGAAAAAAGCACTTGCGGATAATTCCGTAAGTGCTTGATTCTCTTTAAGTGGGCCCAGCAGGGCTTGAACCTGCGACCCCCTGATTATGAGTCAGGTGCTACTAACCAACTGAGCTATGGGCCCGATATTATTATTTTAATATCCTCTTATCTATACACAAAGTTCATATTTCAACTTTGCAGTTGCAAATATAGATATTTATTACTAACTTTACAAATATTTTATTACTTATTTTTAACATTTTTTTATCACTATATAAAAACTTATTGATAATGAGAGCTTTAATTCAACGCACTTCTCGAACCACTCTTACCATAAACTCAGAACTTTTTTCTGAAATTAATTTCGGATTAACAATACTCCTCGGTATAGCACCTGATGACGATAATACAGATATAGACTATCTCATAAATAAAATATCTAATCTCCGTATTTTTGATGATGAAAATGGGGTTATGAATCGCTCTATTATAGATATAAACGGAGATATACTTGTTGTTAGCCAATTTACACTTATGGCAGATACAAAAAAAGGGAATAGACCCTCATACATAAAAGCTGCTAGACCCGAAATAGCTACTCCTCTTTATGAAAAATTTATAGAAAAAGCAAACTCTATTGATGGTATTAACAAAGTGGCTACTGGTAAGTTTGGAAACGAAATGAGTATCAACCTAACCAATGAAGGACCTGTAACAATATGGATAGATTCTAAAAATAGATAGCATGGAGATAAAAGAGTTTCAAAACATAATAGACCAATGGATTAAAACTGTTGGAGTGAGATATTTTAGCGAATTAACAAATATGGCTATACTAACTGAAGAGGTGGGAGAGCTGGCACGTGTGATGGCAAGAACCTATGGCGACCAATCTTTTAAAGATGACGAGAAGAGTGATATTGCAGATGAACTTGCAGATATATTATGGGTTGTGGGTGCTATTGCTAACCAAACAGGTGTAGATCTTGAGGATGCTATTATTAAAAATATAGAGAAAAAGAGTAGTCGTGATATTTTACGACATAAAAATAACGAAAAATTAAAATAGAGCATGAACGACTGGAAAGATAGATTAGGTGTAGTTTTTTCTACTAATAATGATTTTGAGTACTCTTCAGAAAAAGAGGAGGCTAATATAGATAGTATAGATAAGAGTAAACAGAATTTAAGGGTCTTTTTAGACAGGAAACAGCGCAAAGGTAAGCAGGTTACTATTGTATCTAATTTCGTGGGAAATATAGACGATTTAAAAGATTTAGGTAAACTTCTAAAGAGTAAATGCGGCGTGGGTGGAAGTGTTAAAGATGATGAGATTATTATTCAGGGTGATTTCCGTGAAAAGATTATTGATATTCTAAAAAAAGAGGGTTTTACTAAGAGTAGAGTGATTTAAATAAAGAAAAAAAATACAATATACCACACAAAGGTATAGAACCCCCACTAAGCGGCAGCGACGGCAAACAAGAATCTGCAACGCAGATGTTGAAGAGTGTTTTTTTAGTAAACATTATTATCATGCTGTTATTATTATCTATTATTTTATTCTTTATATATATATAATTAATAACTAATAATAACAGTGTCAAATTGTTTATAACTATAAAAATATATAGTTAATATATTAATTTATAATTAGTTATATATGTTTAAAAGATATGAACATAAGTTTCATAATTAGTTTATAAATAATAATGAATATTTTTTGAGAAGATAAAATCTTTTATACGTAATAATATTTTAGCTGAATGCAAATATTTATCAAAAAAGTTATGAATATTTTTTGAACACATATTAAACATGACTGACATAGTTATGAACAGTGTTATAAACATAGTTATAAACAATAAAAGGTCTACTTATAATTATTTAAAGTAGATCTTTTATTGTTTATATAACGTAGGAAAATTAGATAAATATTATCTAATTATATAAATAACATAATTAATGAGATTAGAGAGAGAAGAGAGGATAATTGATAGAATACTAGAGGGAGATAGTGAACTATTTTCTTTAATTGTGGAGGAGTATGAGCAGCGTGTTTATACAATATGTGTGGGCGTTTTACATAACCAGCTAGATGCTGAGGATGCAACACAAGAGGTATTTATTAATATTTTCACCTCACTAAAGAAGTTTAAGCGTGGGGCTTCTTTATATACGTGGATATATAGGATAGCACTTAATACATCTCTACAACATCTTAAAAAGAGAGATAGTAGTAGTAAGGTGACTGATAATATAGATAATACTAAAATAATTAATAGTTTAAAGGTGTTAAATGAGCTACCAGATAGGATAGTTATTAATAAGCAGACTGAGATGTTTATTACTGAGGCGTTACAATCTTTACCAGAGAATCAACGTAAGGTTTTTATATTAAAGAAATATGATAATTTATCTCAGAAGGTGATAACTGAAATTATGGATATGAGTGAAGGTGCTGTTGAACAACTATATCAACGTTCTAAGCAGGGTTTAAGAAATTATATAAATAGAAAAATAAATATTAAAGAGTTATTATAATTATGAATATAGATAGTGTTGAAAAATATATAGATACCATAATAGAGACGGAGAAGAGTTATATAGTTAATCCTTATCTAAAGACTAAGGTTATGGGGGGTATCAGTGCATTAGTATTTCAGAAGAGAGAGAGAGAGAGTTATAGACAAAAATTAATACTTAATTTTTGTTGTTTAGCTCTTTTAGCTACTACTGTGTATGTGGGTATTGTTATTAGTGATAATATAAAAGAGAGAGAGGATAAACGTAAAGAGGTGATTTACTCATTTTTTAGTGATGACACCTATGTAGAGACATTATATTTTGAATTATAATAGTTTAAAACAAAATAAATATATGAAAGCAAATACCCTTATAAAATATCTTGTGTTGATACTTGTAGTATTGATAGCTATAAATGTATCTATTATTATTATGTTTAATAAACAAGATGATAGTGAAGTGGTGCTTAATTCTATCCGCAAAGTACCTGAATCTAGCGAGATAGATTTTGCTAACCATTTTTTTACACACTATCTTCAGCTTACTCCTGAGCAGATAGAGGATTTAAAAGATATTAGTAGTAACTATCTATTAGAGAAGAGAGAGTTATCTATTGAGATAGCTAATGCTAATATGAAATTAGGTAAATATATTATTGATGGTATTAACCGTGATGAGCAGCAAGAGGTTTATGACACTATTATTAGGTTGCATAAAGATATAAAATTATTGAGTTATCAATACTACACCAATTTATCAGAAATGTGTGATGATAAACAAAGAGAGTTACTAAAAAAATTCTATCAATCATCAATTTGTATAGATAATTCACAGTGTGATTTATATAAACAATCAGCATTAAAAAATAAATAGTAATATGAAAAAATCTCTTCTATTGGTAGTTATATTTACATTAGTAAATATAATAGATTTGCATGCACAGATTAGTAACCCACTATTAATGCAGCCAGAAAATAGTTTTCTAGCTCCTGAACTTAACAAAATAGAGCCAGAATACTTTATTGAGGCATTTAATATTGCATTAAAAGAGGCAAATAGCGAATTAGAGGAGATATATTCTAACCGTAAAAAAGCCACCTTTAGTAATACTATTGAGGCGTTAGAACTATCTACAATAAGGATGTATGATATAATGAAGATATTTTATAATCTTTATGGTGTGAATGGTGGTAGTGAGATGGTAAAAATAGAGAGTGAAATATCATCTAAACTATCAAAATATAGTAATGATTTATATCTCAATCCAGAGCTATTTAAGAGGGTTCAAACAATCTATAAAAAGCGTGATAGGCTTAAATTATCGACTGAAGAGTTGGCTCTTTTAACAAAATATTATAAATCATTTATTAAAAGAGGTGCACTACTTTCAGATGATGAGCAGATGAGATTTAGAGAGATAAGTGGAGAAATATCAGCTCTATCATCTAAATTTAGTAGTAATGTGCGTAGCTCTAATGATAATTTTATTTTACACGTAACCGATCATTCAAAAATAGCCGATTTACCCCCTTTTATGATAGGTATAGCCACTCGTGAGGCTAAGATGAGAGGTTTAGATGGTTGGGTTTTTACCCTTAAGTTTTCATGTTTTGGCCCCTTCTTAAAATTTTCATCAAATAGTGAACTGAAAGAGAAGATATGGAGAGGTTACTATGGTTTAGCATATAATGATAAGTGGGATAATAGCGAATATGTAAAACAGATAGCAAATTTACGTCTAGAGCTTGCTCAATTAATGGGATATAACTCTTATGCAGAGTATATTCTTGAGGATAGGATGGTTGGAAGTGTAGAGAGAGTGAGCTCTTTTTTAAATAATCTATCTAAAGAGAGTGTTCCCTTAGCAGAGGCTGAGTATGAAGCTGTTAATAGTTTTGCAAAAGAGAAATATGGATTAACGCATGATTTAAAACCGTGGGACTGGATATATTATTCAGATAAATATAAGGCATCTCTATTTAGTTTTAATGATAATATGTTAAAACCATATTTTGAGTTTAATAGTGTGCTTGATGGTGTGTTTAAACTTATTGAAAAACTTTATGGTATATCTTTTATACCAAAAAAATCGCTGCCAAAATATAGTGATGATTTAGTGATTTATGAGGTTAAAGAGGGGGATAAACATATAGCTCTACTTTATCTTGACCTATTTACACGTAAAGGTAAAAACCCAGGTGGTTGGATGAGTAGTTACCGTGATGCACACCAAAATAGAGAGGGGGATGAGGTTCGCCCTATTATCTCTGTTTCGGCCAATATAATGAAACCAGAAGAGGGTAAACCCGCCCTACTTAGCTTTATGGATCTATCTACACTACTACATGAGATGGGGCACGCTATGCATGGCATTTTTGCAGAGGGTAGATATATGTCTCTTAGCGGCACATCTGTTGCACGTGATTTTGTTGAGTTACCAGCACAGATAATGGAGAATTGGGCGTATGAGCCTGAGTTTTATGAGTTATGGGCAGAGCATTATGAGACGGGCGTAAAGATGCCTAAAGAGCTTATTAATAGTATGATAAAATCTAAACGTTTTCTTCTTGCATATAAATCAATTAGACAGTTAAACTTAGCGGCTATTGATTTAGCGATACACTCTATCACAGAGCCAATAACTGGTGGTGTTGAGGCGTTTGAGAGAGAGGTTATTAAAAATATGCAAGTAGGTGTTGATGTCTCTGGTGTTTCAACTTTAACCTCATTTAGCCATATATTTGACGGTGGATATGCTTGTGCATATTATGGCTATAAGTGGTCTGAGATGTTGGATATAGATGGTTTTAAGGAGTATAAAGAGAGCGGAAATATTTTTGATAGAGAGACAGCTAACAGATTTAGAGAGTGTATCTTATCTAAAGGTGGCACTGAAGATGCTATGGAGTTGTATATTAAATTTAGAGGGCAAGAACCATCAGTAAACTCATTAATAGATAAAATAAAAAGCAAATAACTTGTTAATGTAGCTCATAGTAAAAAAATATTTTTTATATAAAATTATTAGGAAGTTATAATAATTTTACATAAATTTGCACTAAACACTATATTTATAGCGTTTATGTTATACAAATAGTTATATGAGTTACAAAGAACTAAATAAGGATGCTATCCGCCAAGATCGGTTAATTAATGGGTTTAACAATAAAAAAGTAGCAGCTTTTACTGAGGTTTACACATTAATGCATAGAGAACTAAAACTCTATGCTAACTCTTTGTATCGTGATATTGATATTGAGTGCGAAGATATAGTGCATGATGTGTTTGTTAACTTATGGGAGTCTAAAAAACAGTTTAACTCTCTAAAGGGTCTAAAATCCTATATCTATTTATCAATAAAAAATGGCTTCCTTAACTATATTGAAAGAGAGAGGGTTGCTGATAAATATTCAAAAACATTATCACTTATAGATAATAGCAGTATAGATATTATTGATAGTGAGTTATTCTCTCTTGTTGATTATTCACTAGGTTTGCTACCTGAAAAATATGCAACTATTTTAAAACTATTTCTTGAGGGGTACTCTTCAGCTGAAATTTCTCAAAAACTAGATAAACCTATCCAAACAGTTTATAATAGTAAGAACGAGGCATTAAAAATTTTGCAAAATAAATTAACAAAAGATAAAATGCTGACACTCAGTAATTTTATTAATATTTTCAATATCTAAAGAGGTAAATTATAAATTTATCTCTTTTTTTTTTGGTAGATTTCTACAGTTATCTTGTATATTATATTAAACAATAGTTTATATTATGAGGCATCAGGGTAGAGAGAGAGAGGAGTATATAAAAAATAGAGAGGCGGTTGATTTTACCTCAAACCTTAAAGAGTATGAGTCAAACGGCGAGGATATTATTGAGTATATTAAGCAGAATGAAGAGTTAATTTCAGATGTAATTGATAGGCTTACTGATAAGTCGATATGCGAGCAGCGATTTTTGGATTTATCGGATATAGATAGTAAGTATGAGAGAAGTTTACATAAATTATCTAAAGATTTAAATAGTCGTAAATTAAAATCAGCACCTAATAAACTATATATAACCATCACCTCAATAGTGGCAATATTGATTGCTGTTTCGTTCTTTATATTAACCCCTAAGGTTGATGAGAGTGATAACCAAGAGATGGTTGCTGAGGTAGAGCAAGATATTACTTCAACACTTCTTATCACATCATTAGGTGATAAGATAGAGCTAGATGATAATGTTATTAGTGATATTGAGGATGTAAAAAAACAAAAAAGTGAAAAACCAAATAATGGTAGTGGTAAAAATATAGTAAAGGTACCTGCTATGAAGAACCATACAGTATTACTACCCGATGGTTCTACTGTCACTATTAATGCTAATAGTACTATTAAGTATGCTGAAAACTTTGCTAACACTAAAAATAGGGTAGTAGAGCTTGAGGGAGAGGCATTTTTCGATGTAAAAAAATCAAGCAGACCATTTATTGTTAAGACAAAATATGAAGAGGTTAGAGTGTATGGTACTCAGTTTAATGTAGATAGTTATCCTAATAGCATATATAGAAGTGTGTTGATAGAGGGTAGTGTAGGTGTTACTATTGATGGTAATAGTGACGAGATTATGTTAAAACCATCTGAGATGATAGAGATAACCGATTTAGGAGAGTATGAGGTTAAAAATGTTGATATTAACGATTATATAGGTTGGAAATCCAGTGTATTTAATTTTAAGAATCAATCTTTTGATAATATAGTAACTCAACTATCACGTTGGTACGGTGTTGAGATTATTGTAGATAGTGGTTTAAAAGATTTGAATATTAATATTTTTGCAAATAAAGAGAAACCAATAGAGTCATTTATAGAATTTTTTGAGAGTTTATATAGTGTTCAATTTTACAAAACAAAGGCCAATGAGTATAGAGTAACTAGGAAAAAGTAGAGAAGAAGAAGAGGGTATCTACAAGGTAAATAACCCTCCTCAAAAGTTTTTTATAGTTTATGTTAAATGATAAATAGTTTGGTAGACTTGCAAATAACAACTAATAAAAAACAGTAACTAATTATTAAGGCTTATAGAGCCTAAACAATAAATCTATGCAAAATTATGAATAATATTATACAAAACAAAATATCATCCTTATTCTTAACTAAAATATCGATTATACTTTTTGTTGTATTATCAATAACAGGCTTTAATCCTGTGTATGCAATAAATAGTAGTGTGGATATTAACATGTTAATCAAGCAGAAAACTGTAACGGTAAATGTTGAGAATGAGAGCTTAGAGGAGATACTAACAATTATCTATAATCAAACCAATATAGAGTTTGGTTTTGCTGAAAATATAGATGTTGATAAATCAAAGAGATATAATTTAAAGGTAACAGATACATCTGTTGAGAGTGCGTTAGTTAAATTATTTTCTCAAACTAATTATGAGTATAAAATAGAGAATGACCGTATATTAATAGTTGATATAGTAGAGCAACAACAACCAACTGCTAATAAAGAGGAGAAGATAACTATTAAGGGTAGAGTGTTAGATCAAGATAGAGAGCCTATTATCGGTGCTACTGTTCTTATTAAAAATAGCAATGATGGTGCTATTACCGACTCTAATGGTGATTTTATCTTAAATGTGGTTGTAGGAACAGTTATCGAGTGCTCTTTCACTGGTTATATAGCACAATCATTTAGAGTGACAAAAGAGATAGAGAATTTTGAAATAGTGCTAAAGACTGATGAGGTATCTATGGACGATGTTACGGTTGTTGCCTATGGTGTACAGAAGAAACGTAATGTGTTGGGTTCTATCTCATCTGTTAAATCAAAAGATTTAGAAGAGGTTCCAACAGCTAGTCTTGAGAACCTATTACAAGGACAAATGGCTGGTGTTGAGGTTAATAATATATCAGGTTCTCCAGGTGGCGGTGGTTCACGTGTAGATATTAGAGGTTATAACTCTCTTTTTGAGGGTACTGCAAATAAGGGGCCTCTTTATGTTATTGATGGTGTGCCTGTAAACTCGTTTACCTCTCCGGTAACTGGTACTAACACACTTGCTGAGATTGATCCATCAACTATCGAATCGGTTGAGGTTCTTAAGGATGCTGCTTCGGCTGCTATCTATGGTTCACGTGCAGGTAATGGTGTTATTCTTATCACTACTAAGAAAGGTAAGGCGGGAACAAGTAGGTTTTCAGCAAATGTATCGCAGTCATTCTCGGTGCTTCCTGCTACTCCTACGCAGTTAGGTGGTGTTGCAGAGCGTAATATAATAACTGAGTTAGCACGTAACCAAGTAGCTCCACTTTATGATATGAATACAGGTGGGTATAGATATACTAATTCATACGAGGATGCTTACTATAACTGGGGTTCTTACGACTTTTTCTGGCAAGATGGTTACTCAGGTATGGGTACAGGTTATCTTCCGCTTCAGGATAGTTTAAGTAATTTCTATAATAACTCTACTAACTGGTGGGATTATATGTTCCAAACAGGTAAGGTTACCAATGCCAATATTCAAGCGTCGGGTGGTACAGATCTATTTAAATATATGATGGGTGCTGGTTTCTATGATGAAGAGGGTATTATGCTTGGTAGTAATTTCCAACGTATCAATGCAATATCTAATCTAGAGGTTACACCATCTAAGAATTTCACGTTAGGAATGAATCTATATGCTGCCTATACAGATAGAAGTAGCGGAGCAGCAAATACATCATTCACGTCAGCCTCTCCTATTGAGGGTTTAACGGTAGATCCTAAATCAAACCTAACACTTCTTCCGGGTGCAGGTGAGATATTAGATAATGCACTTAAGCTGCTTAACACAACGGTTGAGAAGAATATAAGTATGCGTTTTAGAGGTGCTATTAATGGTAAATATAAGATTACAGATAACTTACTATTAACATCGTCACTATATGTTGATTATACACAATCTAAGACAAATGCCTTTACACCATCAACACTTGATCCTTACTATGGTTTAGCTATGTCTAAAGGACAGCAGGCGTCGCACACAATATTATCTAACGATAATCTATTGACATATTTCAAGAATTTTAATAATCATAGTTTCGAGTTTCTATTAGGTCACTCATTCCTACGCTCGTCTAGCGAGTATATAGGTGGTAGTGGTTTAGGTGCTCCTAATGATTTGATATATTATGTTGGAGAGGATTTCCCAACAATTTACGACTATTACGGAACATTAACATCAATGCAGAGATACTACTCTGATTTTAAAGAAGAGGCTATGTTAAGTTTTTTTGGTAGATTATCTTATAACTACAAAGAGAAATATCTATTTGAGGCCACACTACGTCGTGATGGTTCAACGGTATTTGGAGTTAATAACAAATGGGCTACATTCCCATCGCTTGCTGTGGGTTGGGTATTCTCTGATGAGGAGTTTATGCGTAACCTATACTATATTGATTTTGCTAAGGTACGCCTATCATGGGGTAAATCGGGTAATACGTTTGATGACCCATATCTTGCGCATGGTGTTATGCTTACTGGTAACTCGTTTTTAGGTAGTACAGCATTTACATCGGGCTCTATACTTAATGAGGATCTTAAATGGGAAGAGACAGATCAATACAATATTGGTATAGATTTAAGAATGCTTAATAGTAGGGTAGAGGTTATATTTGATTACTACTACAAATACTCTACATCACTACTTTGGGAAATTAGCCTTCCTGGAGATGTTTATGGACATGATGAGGTTCTTGATAATGCACTTGAGTTATCAAACAGAGGATGGGAATTGCAGGTTATTGCAGATATAATAACTAAAGGTCCTGTTACATGGAGAACAAAACTTACGCTTGCAGCTAACCAGAACCGTTTTGAGAAATCTTATACTGGTATGGATATATCAGCAAATGAGAGATTATTAGTTATTGGTCGTCCTATCAACACGTTATATGTGTATAAAGATGAGGGTATTATCCAAAATCAAAATGATATACCAAAATATTATGACTCTTTTGGTAATGAGAAACTTCTATCTATTAACAATATGGGTAATCCTTACACTGCCGGTATGCGTCAGCTAGCCGATTTTAATATGGATGGTATTATTGATTCAGAAGATCAATATTATGCAGGATCACCACTTCCTATGGCACATGGTGGTTGGGCTAACGAGCTTAAATGGGGTAATTTCGACCTTAATGCTCTATTTAGCTTCTCATTAGGCCGTATGATGATTAATCAATACTCAATAACTACTCTTAAGTTCCAAGGAAGATACACAACTCAGTTTGTTGATTCTCGTGAGCTAAAATTCTGGGAGAAAGAGGGAGATGTTGATGTATATCCTGCTCTTGCAACAGCTGGCTCTTTAGGACAGTTTGATCAGAGTTATGATACAGCTATTGAGAATGTACACTATGTTAGACTTAAGCAACTTACTCTAGGTTATAACCTACCTCAAGAGTGGGTTAAAGAGAATTTAAAGATTCAGTCAGCACGTATATTTGCTTCGGCAGAGAATCTATTCCTTCTTACTAACTACTCAGGTTTAGATCCAGAGGTTGTTGATCCAAGAACAGGTATAGACACATTCTCAAACTATCCATTAGCAAGGAAGCTTACATTGGGATTATCGGTTAATTTTTAATACCAATATAAGATAGTTAATTCAAATATTAAAATATATAGTTATGAAACAAATAAAAATATATATCATTGCTCTCGCTTCGCTTTTTGCTAGTAGTTGTTCACTTGATTATGTGCCTCAAAATGCGGTTACATTTACAAACTTCTACCAGAGCGAAAAAGATTTAGAGGCGGTAATGACAGAGATGAACTACTATTTACCAGGTTTTGCTTATACCAACACAGCACAATCAATTTTAAGAGGTACAATAGCAGATGATTTTACATACGGTTTCTATCGTAATATCCAAAATATGGTGCCTAGTGAGATTGTTCAGAATGCAATAAATAACCAATGGACTAATCAATATAAGGTTATCTATAATGCTAACCTTATTATTGATAATGCTGATAGGGTAGTAGATATTAGTGAAAGCCGCAGAACTTTCTATGTTGCTCAAGCTAATTTTGCTAAGGCTTATGCCTATCTATTATTATCGCAGATATGGGGAGATGCTGTTATTACACTTAACAGTACACATAAAGAGGCTTATGCTAAATCTTCGATAATTGAGGTTATTGATGAGGCTATTAGATGTGCTCTTTTAGCCTATGCAGATCTACCAACTTATGAGAATGTAAAAAACTCAGCTGGTACCGCATTAACATCTAAGCAGTTTGGTAATAAGGGTAACAGTGCAGCTCTTTTGGCTCATGCCTATGCGTGGAGAGGCTCTATTATCGACCTATATAACATAGCTGGTGAGGATTCTAAGAAAGATTATCAGAGTGCTATTACATGGTGTGGAGAACTAATTACTGGCGAAGTGAGTAGCTCTTATGGCTTGATGGATAATGTAGATGATGTTTGTTCTATGTGTTTATCAGGAGAGATAACAGGTAAAGAGGTTATTTTTGAGATTGCAACAGATTTCTTAAAAGATTATGTATCAACTAAATCACCATTAGCTGATTACTCTTACTTCCCATCACGTTATGGCTCGCAACCAGGTGATCAGAAATATAGTGCTGGTATGCTTATCAAGCACGAAACTGTGAGAGAGATTTATGCTGATGGCGATGAGAGATTAAATAGCTACTTCTTTGAGTTCGAAAAATATGCTGATCCTAGTGAAGATTTAACAACAGGTGGTTATGCTTATCCAAATAAATTACGTAAGTCTCAGATAGTTCCAGACTGGCAAGGTTTACCATCATTTGGTACTTTTGAGTCTCATGCAGTGGTATGGCGTTTAGCTGATATTATCCTTCTTCGTGCAGAGTGTTATAATAAGGTGGGTAGTTCAGAGCTTGCTATTGATGATCTTGATATGATACGTAGTAGAGCTAATGCAGAGCTGTATGACGCTGTTGCAGAGCCTGATTTAAAACTAGCTATCTTTAAAGAGAGAGAGAAAGAGCTTATTTTTGAGGGGCACAGATACATTGACATAATACGTAATAACTACATTAAAGAGGAGCTTAAAGGGTTACACCAAAGCCTATCACAACAAGATATTCTTGACGGAGCACTATTCTCTCCGGTGGGTACTAAAGCATTCCAAAATAATGGTATTATGCGCCAAAATGTATATTGGTTAAGATATATGTAATAGTTGTAATTTAGAAAATTAAAAATATAATTATGAAAAAATTATTGTTAATGTTACTGCCACTACTAATTGTGGGGGCATGCACAAAATATAATATAATTGATACAGGTACTATCGACCCTAACTATGAGTTTAGTGGTAATATGTATGAGTATCTTCAGGCAGACGACTATAACTGGGATTTGACAGTTCAGGTTATTGACAGAGCAGGTGTTGCCGATGTGTTTAAGGGTACAGATGCAAACTACACTAAGATAACATTTTTTGGCCCTACAAGCCACTCTATACGTCGCTATCTGCTTGATAGAGGTTATGTAACAGATGGTGTAGTAGATGTTAGTTTAGTAGATCCTGAGGTGTGTAAAGAGCTTATTATGTCGCACGTTGTTGATGGATTATATATGAGAGAAGATATACCTGATGGAGTACGCTCGCCTAACTTCGGAGAGGCAGGAGAGGGTGGTATAATCTTCACTGGTGAGACTGTCAAAGATGTAAACGACCCTACTAAATCACAGTTTTGGGCATATACATATAGAGGCCCTTATGAGGGTATTCCTGATATAGGACCATCTATTGTGGGGATTCTATCATTTAACTCGCTATCAACAGCTACATTAGCCTCTCTTGATAATAAGTGTAGTAATGGTGTTGTTCACTCTATGCAGTACGACTTCACATTCGGAAATTTATAATAAATAGAGTGTCGTTTAACCTGAGGATTGAATTTATGCAGGTCATATCAACCCTATAACGCACATAAATCCAATTTTGGGTAATCAGACACTTCTAAAGGTATGAAAATAAATAATTTATAAATATTTACGTATGAAAAAATATATAGTAATAATGGTGGCATTATTTGCCTTCTTAGCCTCTTGCTCAGAGCATAAAGTGGGTTTCCTTAATGCTGAAACAGGCGAATATACTCCTGATACGATGCTTGTTAAGAGTGTTCTTGATCCGGATGATGATTTTATCCGTATTGAGAATAAAGCACCTTGGACAACATCTGTAATACAGGGTGTTTTGGGCACACAGCAGTTGCACTACTCAATAGTTGATGTTAAGGCAACTAATGGGGGCGATGCTGAGATATTTAGAAACGAATTAACAATAAGGGGAGCTGGTGTTATGTCGATTCCTTTTGAATTTAAGTCGCCTAAAGGTGAGTATATCGTTACTATTAAGATAGAGAACGAGAGTTACTCACATACTCTTGAGGATGTATATAAATTTATTATAAATTAGTATACTCTTAAAATTGGTTAATATTTCCAGATTATAGCTGGAAATATTAACCAAACAATTATCAACTAAAAACAATAAAGTTATGATTAAGAGAATAAGCATATTAATAGCAGCTATATTTCTTACTATATCGTACAGTTACGGGCAGGCCATTATATTCAGTGGTAAGACACTAGATGAGGCACTTGTTGAGGCTGCTAAAAGCGATAAGCTCGTATTTATAGATGTGTATGCCGATTGGTGTATGCCTTGTAAGATATTAGAGAAAGATGTCTTCTCAGTTGCTGAGGTGGGCAATTATATGAACAAAAATTTTGTTAATATTAAGCTCGACCACGACAATGAGAGCAACAAAAAATTGATTAAAAAGTATAAGGTTACTGCTCTACCTACACTGCTATTTCTTGATAAGGATGGCGAATTGGTGCAAAAAATTGTGGGTATGAAAGATGTTAAGGGTTTTTTATCGACAGCTAAGATAGCTACGGGCGATGAGAAGACCTTCGATGAGATGTGGGATATATATAAGAAAAACCCTAAAGATTTGGTAATAATGCAGAAAATGTTGGTTGATGCACGTGGTTTTATCCAATCGCTTAAAGAGATGGAGTTAGAGAAGTGGATAATACGTGTAGAGAAACTTTTTGCAGATTATATTGAGTTAAAGATGGGAGAGGATTTGATAAATGAGGATGATTATAAAATTATTCTTGATTGTCATGCCCCAGCAGCTAAAGATGATAAGATAGTTGAGTTTATCAATAAAAACATTGATAAATATATCGAAAAGATGGGAACACCTCCTGCATATTATGTAATGGAGTATCATGATGATATAGTGAGTAATATGGCTCGTAATGGCGATTTAAACTATCTTAAAGAGCTAGACAGAATCAATGGCGATATGAAGAGTGTGTATGATGCAACTATCAAGACAAAATTAACCCCTTATGAGGTTAAGAAATATATCTACGATGCTGAGTATCAGATTTTTCATCTTCAAGATGTTAAGAAATATGTAAAAACCATCAAGTCATATATTGCAAAAGCTGGAGATGAGATAAATCCTATTTTCTATGCTCAGTCAGCACAAAATATGTACTACTCAATGAGTAAGAAGATGGTTAAGAAAGATCATGAGCAGGCTAGTGAGTGGTTAATAACAGCTCTTAATGGCGATTTACCGGTTTTTGAGCGTATTAATATCTTAGTGTTATTGGGAGACTCTACACGAGACAGAAAACTATATGATGAGGCTAAGAAGTATTATAACCAAGCCTATATGGAGTCTATGCAGTTAGAGGGAGGCATGGATGGCGCAAGAATACAGTATGCTATAAAGAGAAAGATAGAGGAGTTATCGTTATTGCAATAATATCACTTTTTAGTAAAAGAGGATAACATCAAAATAAAATTTGATGTTATCCTCTTTTACATATAAAATATTTTATATTGTGAAGTCGTTAAATATAAAACGAGGTAAAATAATTTGAATTATTTGTATACTACATAATATAAGATTTGATAAGTTTTTATATCTTTGTAGCGAATTATTTATTTTATGGATTATAGAAAACATATATCAGCACTTGGATTTACTCCTAAGGATGGCACAACAGACATATATACTAAATTATACCAACAACATAGAGGGTATTATATTGATGTTGATTTTAAGAAGGAGGAGATAAATTATAACGAGATAGTAGCTGAAAGTAAGACAACACAAAATTTCTCACAAGCAGAAAATTTTGTGGTGCTTGAGTGTGTAGATAGGTTACTTAAAAAAGGTTATAAGCCTCAAAATATTATTCTTGAAAAGACGTGGCCATCTGGTCACGGCACGTCGGGGCGTTTAGATATTCTCGTTAATAGAGAAGATGGCACTCCGTATATGCTTATAGAGTGTAAAACCTATGGTAAGGAGTTCGACAAAGAGCTAAACAAGACGTGCAAAGATGGTGGACAGTTATTTACATACTTCCAACTATCAGGTTGCAAGGCTGATGTGATAATGCTTTATGCTTCAGAGATAAAAAGCTCAAAGGTAATATATAGAAATGAAATCATAAAAATTGAAGATGAATATCGCAGTGGCGATGTTAAAGATATTTTTGAGAAGTGGAATAAACTAACCAAAGATAATGGTATTTTTGACACGTGGACAACTCCATATAATTTTAAAAGTCAAGCTCTTACCTTAGAGCAGTTAGAGGATATTACATCTGAGAAATCGAGCTTTATTTTTAATCGTTTTTTAGAGATACTTCGTCACAATGTTGTTTCAGACAAAGGCAATGCCTTTAATAAAATTTTCACTCTGTTTCTGTGTAAGGTCTATGACGAGACAACAACAGAAGAGGGCGAAGAACTCGCTTTTCAATGGAAAGAGGGTGTTGATAATCACGTAGATTTTCAATTGCGCCTGAATGACTTGTATAGCAAAGGTATGCAAAAATTTTTGGAGCGCACTGTTAGTGATTTTAATAAAGCAGATTTTGATAATCAATGTGCAGGACTCCCTGAGGAGGCGAGACAATATCTTCTAAAAGAGGTAAATAAACTTCGATTAGAGAAAAATAACGAGTTTGCAATTAAAGAGGTTTATGATCATCAGTCATTCTTAGAGAATGCTAAGGTTGTGAAAGAGGTTGTTGAGCTGTTGCAAGGTTACAGAATTAGATATAATAAACGCCAACAATATTTATCAGATTTCTTTGAGTTGTTATTAACTACTGGACTTAAACAAGAGTCGGGTCAGTTTTTTACACCTGTGCCTATTGCTCAGTTTATCATCAAGAGTCTACCGCTTGATAAAATTGTTGAGGATAAATTAAGACAAAAAGATGGTGATATTCTACCCTATATGATTGATTACGCTGCGGGTAGCGGTCACTTCATTACAGAGTATATGCACGAGGTTCAAAGCATTGTGGATAAGGCAAATATTAAGAATTATCTTCCTACAACGGCAAAAAAAATACGCAATTGGCAAGAAGATCACTTTGATTGGGCAACTGATTATGTTTATGGAATTGAAAAAGACTACCGCCTTGTAAAGGTTGGTAAAGTTGGCTGTTATCTCCACGGCGATGGTTTGGCTAATGTAATATTGAGCGATGGTCTATCTAATTTCTCAAACAAAGAGTACAAAGGTAAATTGTCAAAGTCAAACGATGATGTTAAGGATAATCAACAGTTTGATATAGTACTAAGTAACCCACCTTATTCGGTATCGTCATTTAAGCAAACTACACGAGATTACTACACCGAGAGAGATTTCGAACTATACAAGCATCTCACAGATAATAGCTCTGAGATAGAGTGTCTATTTATGGAGCGCACAAAACAACTTCTAAAAGATGGAGGCGTTGTTGGTGTAATATTACCGAGTTCTATTCTGAGCAACACGGGTATTTACAGTCGTGCAAGAGAGATGATATTGAACTATTTTGATATAGTCGCTATCACTGAACTTGGAAGTAATACCTTTATGGCAACGGGTACTAATACAGTTGTTTTATTCTTACGTAGAAGAAATAACTTCTTTGCTCGTAACATAGGCACCTCTGTAGAAAACTATCTAAAATCGTTGAGTGATGTTACAATAAACGGTATCGAGACCCCAGCAGAAAAATATGTCGCTCACGTATGGGAGGGGCTTTCGTATGCTGATTATGTTACTTTATTGCAGGGAAAACCTAATGAAGCGGTGCAGGCACACGAGATATTTGTAGAGTATAAGAAGAGGTTAAAAGTTAAGACAGAAGAGAAGTTAATATCTTCAATTATCGAAATAGAGAGAGAGAAAATAATCTACTTCATAATTACATATAATCAAAATGTGGTTATTGTTAAGAGTGGAGAGAAGAACGAAGAGAAACAATTTTTGGGCTATGAGTTCTCTAATCGTCGTGGTAGCGAGGGCATCCACCCACTTCAAAGAGGAAAGAGCATTGAGGAGTGCACACAACTTTTTGACGCTAATAGTTTTGACAACCCAGACAAAGCTAGTACATATATATACAAAGCATTTCAGGGCGATTACGGGTGCGAAATATCAGAGGCAATGCAGAAGTACATCACAAGAACACGCCTTGTTGATATGCTTTCGTTTGATCGTGTAGACTTTGAAAAAAATATATCTACTTCGGTTAAAAAAAAAGTTAGATATGAAGAGATTTGGTCTAAATCTGAGTTATTCCTTTTAAGCGATATTGCAGATATAAAAAAGGGAACTTCTATCACGAAAGAAAAGGCAGTAAGCGGTAATATCCCAGTAGTTGCGGGTGGTCAAGATGTTGCATATTATCATAATTCTTCTAATCGAGATGGAAATATTATAACCATCAGTGCCTCTGGAGCATATTCTGGTTTTGTGAATTACTTTAATGAGCCAATATTTGCCTCGGATTGTAATACAGTGATTTCAAAGGATGAAAATAAAATATCAACAAAACTACTATTTCTACTTTTAAAGTCTATACAATCAGAACTATATAGTTTGCAAAGAGGACAAGCACAGCCTCACGTTTATGGCGATGATATTGCAAAAATTAAACTGCCACTTCCTCCAAAGGATGTTCAAGTGAAGATTGTTGAAGAGATTGAGAGCATTGAGGCAAATCTTAATAACACAAGAAATGTAATTAAAAAAACTAACGAGGATATAAGTAGTTATATTGAGGGTCAGATTAGAAATTTACCAAGGGTGTCGATTGATAAAGTGGCAAAAGTTTTGGGTGGAAAGAGAATACCTAAAGAATATAGTTTTTCTCAGCAAAAGACAGAGTATCCATACATAAGAGTGAGTAATTTTAAAAACAATACTATTGATATGCTAGATATGAAGTATATTGAATGCAATGTTTTTGAAAAAATTAAAAATTACACTATCTCTTCAAAAGATGTTTATATATCTATTGCTGGAACTATAGGTTTAGTTGGTACAGTTCCTGCTGAATTAAGTGGTAAATCTCTAACTGAAAATGCTGCAAAATTTATAATTGATGAATCTATCATAACGAAAGAATACCTAAAATATATTTTGCTAACAGATGATTTACAATTGCAAATAGAAAACAACACAAAAGCTGTTGGTGTTCCGAAGTTAGCATTGAAAAGAATTGAAAAATTAATGATTCCTTTAGCAAGTTTAGAAGAACAACAAAAAATAGTTTCACAAATAGAGAAATTAGAGGCTCAAATCGCTGAGGCACAAAGCATCATCGACAAAGCCCCAGAACAAAAACAAGCAATACTTAAAAAATATTTGTAACGATTCTAACGAATCGTGCGTCCACAGGAGATATTATTACTCCGCTACTCTACATAATAATTATTAGTGTCCGGAGAATCTGAGGATTGAATTTATGCACGTCATATCTACCCTAAAACCCACCATAT
>CAYJCU010000001.1:41527-119846 GCA_964368765.1 uncultured Rikenellaceae bacterium | reverse complement strand
TAAGCCCCTATAATTTAAATTACAACTAATTTATTACAGGATAGGTAGTTACTAGGTTTTTTGATTTTTTTACCGGACAATAATAAATAATTACAAAAAAACGATTCATAGAACCCAGTTCTATGAATCGTTTTTTTATGTGCTTTCTAGAAGTTATATTGTACTAATATGTTTAAACGGTTAGCACTGTGATCTTCTGAGTTGAAATTGGTCTTTGTTCCTCTTAATACCTCAGCAGCAAGTGTTAGATTCTCTGTTGCGTGCCAGAAACAGTTGGCAACAATATATTGGCTATATTGATATGCATTAGGTAGAGGGTCGCCTATACTAGAACGTGTATAAATACGGGCTTGGCTATATGTTCCGGATACAAATATATCATCTGTAATATCATATTTAAGACCTGCATACCAACCATAAGCACCTAAATTACTAAGTTTACCAGCGTAGTTGTTATATGGCACCAAATCGGCATTAACAAGCGTTAAATCGTTTATATAGCTTGATATACCATAACCCGCTAAGGCTCTGTAATAGGCTGTAAGTTTATATAACACCTTTGCCTTACCGCTTATCTGTACACCATAACCATTCTCACTTTGTGATTTCTCGTCTATATTGTTATAGTACCACATAGAGCGATATATTGCAGATAAACGTACACTGCTCATGTTATTCATATCATCCATATCACCCCAATTATACTGTATATAACCCGATGCATCTGGTATACTCTGAGCTATTGGATGTGTTGAGGCATCATACTCAGCCATAACCATCGGAAACTCTAACGATACTCCGTAGCTTATTCTATCTGTTATCCAGTTTTCGTAGCGTGCTTGTGTATTGCGCATACCAGTGAAACCACTAGGAGACCAATAGTCTATTGTTGGAGGTGCGCAGTTAATATCAGAGATGATATTCCATGTCTTACCAACTGTGAAGTTATATAGTTTTACGTATGCTTGATAGAGTTGAGGAGAGTTATTTACCCCCATAAAATTGATAGATAGATAACCCTCTATCTTACGACCATTACTCAGCATACCAACACCACGTACATACATTAATGATGTACCCGAACTCATTATTGCTTGACTACGTGATAGTCCAACAGGATCGTTTGGTATATAAGGCACAGCAAAACCCTTATCGTAAGAAGAGTTGATGATACCCGCAAAATCTAGAGTGGTAACCATACGCACATTGGCACCTGCTGCTATTGCAAGGTTGCCCTTGTGGTTCTTCATATATGAATTAGGTGCTGTTCTATCTAGGTAGAAACCATCGGGGATGGATAGTACCCATAAAACTAAATCATCATTGTGGTCTGTTCCACTGTGTGTGCTCTGTGCTCGTGCAGTATCTACGCTGAAAAATGCGAAAGAGAGAACTGCTACAGCTAGGATGTAAGCTCTTTTCATAATAATAAACTGTTAATTAAAATTCTAAATCATTCTAATTAACAGTTATCAAATTATAAGCCAAACTATATTATCTGTTGTTTATAGATTATCCAAAACTCAGGTTCTAATGTAGTAATTTTACTAGAAAGAAACTACCGATAAGTAGTACAGTAAATAGTATTGCTAATATATTAAAGTACTTATCTATAAAGCTCTTAATAGGTGCTCCGAACTTCCATATCAAGCCACTTATTAAGAAGAAACGTGCCCCTCTACTAACAATAGATGCAATGATAAACATTATTAAATCTAAATTAAATGCACCCGATGTAATGGTGATAACCTTATAAGGTATTGGTGTAAAACCAGCAGTAAACACAATCCAGAAATCGTGCTCATGGTATAGTTGCGCAATATTATTATACACCTCATGCGTAAAACCAGGTATATTATTAAAGAAGAAATTAGCAAAGTTAGTAAACTCACCTGCTGGCGTTAGCCAACTAAAATAACCAATAGAGTAGCCTGCAATAGCACCTGCCACTGAACCTACGGTTGATATTGTTGCATACTTAAAAGCCTTACGTGGTGCACCTAAGCATAGTGCTATTAACAGCACATCTGGTGGTATAGGAAAGAAACTTGATTCTATAAAGGCAAGAACAAAAAGGGCACCTCCACCCCATTTACTATCTGCCCATCCTAATACCCAATCATATATTTTTCTTACAGGTTTCATACTACTCTTTTTTATCTGTTACTAAGTTATTGTTAATCATTCTGTTGTTATGCTCTTGGATAAATGCCTTTACCATTAGCTCCATAGAGTCTCTACGCTCTATATTATCTGTACTACTCTGAATAACACTGTTATTATTAAATAGCAGATAATCATCTTTGTAATATAGAATATATCCATTAAGATAGCCAACTGTAAAATTATCGTCATTACCACTCAATAGGTTCTGCCCTAAGCTGAAAAATGGCTTGTTATAACCCAAATATTTTAGCACCGTAGGGAAAATATCTATATGTCCTGCCACCTGCTCTTGTTGTGAACCGCTCTCTGCTTGTGGGTCGAATATCACTATTGGCACACGATAGTTATTCTCAAATTTGGTGTAGTGCGAATATCTGCTTTGGTTAGGGTGATCGCCCGTAATAACAAATATTGTATTGTTATACCACGCCTCCTTT
The DNA here is from genome assembly GCA_964368765.1 of uncultured Rikenellaceae bacterium. Taxonomy (GTDB): domain Bacteria; phylum Bacteroidota; class Bacteroidia; order Bacteroidales; family Rikenellaceae; genus JADFUS01. The sequence goes on along the minus strand of CAYJCU010000001.1, from coordinate 117,243 downwards.
TTCGCCCTCTCAAAGAAGTTTTTAAGGGCATAATCGGTATAGCCTATAACACCATGTATCTCTACATCTCCCTTGGGGAATTTACCCTCTAACCCATCTGGTACCTTGAAAGGGTGGTGTGATGAGAGAGTGAAAACAGAGCTAAAAAAAGGTGTTGGGAGTGAGTTTAACTTTTCTGAATAAAACTCTAAAAATTTATCATCTGAGATACCCCATACCCCATCGAAATGGTTGTTACCCTTGCGCCAATTGTCATACTCCTCTTTTCCATAATACTCACTTATCCCCAGCTTATTAGAGAAGGCTAACAGTCCCATAGAGCCGTTAGGGGCTCCGTGAAAAAATGATGTGTGGTAACCCTCTTCGCCCAATATTCTCGGTAGTGATGGTATATAATTATTAGAGTATGTGCTCAATACAAATGGCTGTGTAAGCGATGGTATAGCTGCAAAGATAGATGCCATAGCATCAATTGATTTCTTTCCTGAGCTGATAGAGCGTGTGAAATATGTTGAGTGTTGCAGCAGAGAATCAAGGAAAGGGGTATAGCTCTTATAGCCCTCAATATTTTTATCTCTGTTATAGCTATTAACATATTCACTCCCTAAGCTCTCCCATATAATAACAACCACATTTTTTTTGTTAAATGTGTCGTTAGCATAGTGATGATTTGGGTTATATATACTCTCTACCTTATCCTCTGAAATATAATCTATATGTGGTAGTGGCTCTTCGCCCGTAGTGCGTATCAGAGAGAATGGTGTATTAAGCACCAAAGGCTCTTCGCCAGGGTTAATAACATACTCTGAGGCGTTACTTATTGTTATAGGGCGTGTAGTGCGTGTAAAACCACCCCTCACACCGCCAACAAATAGAAGTAGGGTTATAAACATAGCCACCACCGCTGTTGGGTAGTATAGTCTTGCTCTTCCGTTAAATAGCGGCCACACCTTGACAGACGAATATGTTAATGTAAGGGTTACAATCATACATATAGTCATAATAACGAGTAACCAATAATCTACAACAAACTCTCCTGCTATTGAGAGTAGATTATCCTCATTTGAAAACTCTTTAAAGATGAGTGCCGTAGAGCGACGCAGAGTATATGGGTAGTATGCTATATCTAAATTGTTGGCAATAACACCCAATCCGTTTGTCACAACAAAAATAATCTTACTCGCTAACTGATAACCCTTACGTGTAGTAAACCTAAAGGGAAGTATCTGCATTATAATAAATAACGAGTTGATATATAACATGCCAGCTAGGTCGAAAGGTAGACCCCCTATCATCAATTGCGGAAGTGTTAATACCTCAGTTGAGTTAAATAAATCTTGATTATAGATATAGAAAACCAGACGGCTCTGCTGCATAAGCACCATAACAGTCAATAGGCGTATAACCATTGCAAAATATATGTTAAGTGCAACAGTTGGCCTATATTGGTTTACAATTTTATATATCTTTTTAATAAGATTTATCATTATTTCTATTTTAATGGCGAGTCTGGCTCTTTTGCCATTGCATTATAAAATAGTTTATCAAGCAACCTTGGCGATATTTTTTTTATTATCGTTGATGCACGACCGTTAAAATCCATTGTTATTGAACGCTTACGACGCTTAACACCCTTTAACACTCTCATAGCTACCTCATCTGGTGTCATCATCTTAGCCTCATCACGTGGCGTCTCACCTTGTGTCTTACCCTCTTGATTAAGAGCAGTAAAACGCACATTAGTAGCCACAAAACCTGGTGATGCTACCATCACATGTACCCCCTTTTTTAAGTTCTCAACGCGTATAGTATCTAAAAAACCTACCATAGCATATTTCGATGCAGAGTAACCTGTTCTAGCAGGCAAGCCATGTATCCCAGCAACCGATGAGATACCAACAATAGAGCCTTTACTTTTTTGGATATGAGGTAGAGCATACTTAACACAATTAACTGTTCCCCAGAAATTTACATCCATCAATCGGTGTAATACAGATAGCTCAACATCGTCGAAAAGTGCACGCATTGATAACCCTGCATTACACACAATAATATCTATTGAGCCAAAATGTTTTACCGTAGCCTCTATCATCTCTTTGCAATCGCTCTCAATAGCTACATCACATTGCTGATAAAAAACCTCGCCCCCAAAATCTGAAATAATCTTCGATAACTCTTGCAGTTTATCTCTGTTACGTGCTGATATTGAAACCTTTGCACCCATTTTAGCATAAACAAGAGCCATACTCTCGCCTATTCCCGACGATGCTCCAGTTATCACAACCACTTTATCTTTTAAGAAACGATTTATATTCATATTAGCGCTATTAAGAGTTGCAAAATTAGTAATTTTATTTCAAAAAATGCAATATATTCAAAATTTTTAGCTAATTTTGCACTATCCGTGTTTTTGAGAATTTATTTAAAAAGATATATATGAGTCTACAAGAGTTAAATGAGCAGGAGATAATTAGACGTAACTCTCTTGCTGAGATGCGTAAATTGGGGGTAGAACCTTACCCTGCTGCTATGTTTGAAACCAATACAACAGCTGTTGCTATACGTGATTATTCGCCTGAAGAGAATAACTTCCAGGATATTATGATAGCTGGTCGTATTATGACACGTCGTATTATGGGTAATGCCTCATTTTTTGAGTTACAAGACCATACAGGGCGTATTCAGGTGTATGTTAAGCGTGATGAGTTGTGTAAAGATGAGGATAAGACATTCTATAATACAGTATTCAAAAAACTTCTTGATATAGGAGATATTGTTGGGGTTAAAGGGCGTGCCTTCTTCACTCAAACAGGAGAGCTATCAGTGCACTGTTCAGAGCTAACGGTACTTTGTAAATCACTTCGCCCACTTCCGATAGTAAAAGAGAAAGATGGAGAGGTGTATGACGCATTCTCTGATGCTGAGCAGCGTTATCGTCAGCGTTATGTTGATTTAATTGTTAATCCAGAGGTTAAAGATACATTCCTTAAGCGCACAAAGATAATATCTACTATGCGTGAGTTTTTTAACTCAAAAGGGTATGTAGAGGTAGAGACACCTATCCTGCAACCTATTCCAGGGGGTGCTTCGGCTCGTCCGTTTATCACACACCATAATGCACTTAATATACCACTATATCTTCGTATTGCTAATGAGTTATATCTTAAGCGTCTGATAGTTGGGGGTTTTGAGGGTGTTTATGAATTTGCAAAAGATTTCCGTAATGAGGGTATGGATAGAACCCACAACCCAGAGTTTACTGTTATGGAGATATATGTGGCTTATAAAGATTATAAGTGGATGATGGAGTTTACTGAAGAGATGTTAGGTCGTGTGGCTATGGCTCTTCATGGTACTACTGATGTCACTATCGGAGATAAGACAATCAGTTTTGCTGCCCCTTTCCGTCGTTTATCAATGACAGATGCTATTAAAGAGAAGACAGGATATGATATAACAGGCAAGAGCGAAGATGAATTGCGTGCCGCTTGTAAAGAGATGGGTATTGAGGTAGACGAAACTATGGGTAAAGGTAAGCTGATAGATGCTATCTTTGGTGAGAAGTGTGAGGATGATTTAATTCAACCTACATATATCACAGATTATCCAACAGAGATGTCGCCACTATGTAAGCGTCACCGTGAGAATCCAGATCTAACAGAGCGTTTTGAGCTATTTGTTAATGGTAAAGAGCTATGTAATGCCTATTCAGAGCTTAATGATCCTATTGATCAGCTAGAGCGTTTCCAAGATCAGATGAAGTTATCAGAGAAGGGAGATGACGAGGCAATGTTTATTGATATGGATTTTGTGCGTGCTCTTGAGTATGGAATGCCAACATGTTCGGGTATGGGTATTGGTGTTGATAGACTTACAATGTTTATGACAAATAATGCCTCTATCCAAGATGTGCTTTTCTTCCCTCAGATGCGTCCTGAGAAGAGAGCCGCTAATGATGATGCAGAGAAGTTTGTTGAAGAGTGCTCTATGCCTATTGAGTGGGCTGAGGTGGTTAAAAAGATGGGTTTTGCAACAGTTTCTGTATTTAAGCAGAGCTCAGCAGCAAAACTATTTAACGACCTATGTGGTTATAATAAAAAGAATAAGTTAGGGCTAACTAATCCTTCGAAAGAGGATATTGAAAATTGGTTATCAGAATAATTAAATATAGTTAAATATGAGAAAAGTAGTTGCAGGAAATTGGAAAATGAATACACTTGTAAGTGAGGGTGTTGCTTTAGCTAAAGGTGTTGTTGAGTTATCAGAGGGTATCGCAAAAGATGTTGAACTTATCGTTGCTACACCTTATACTCACCTATCAGAGGTGGCAAGAGTTGTTGAGGGTAGTGGTGTTGCTTTAGCGGCTCAAAACTGTAGCGATAAAGAGGCAGGAGCATATACTGGCGAGGTGTCGGCTGCTATGCTTGCTGATATGGGTGTTAAATATGTTATTATTGGCCACTCAGAGCGTAGAGAGTATTATGGAGAGGATAACAAGATATTAGCAGCTAAGATGGAGCAGGTTTATAAAAATAATTTAGTTCCTATCTACTGTATCGGTGAGACACTTTCTGAGCGTGAGGCAGGTGTTCAAAACGAGGTTGTTGCTAAGCAGCTTGAAGAGGCTCTTTTTGACTTTAGTGAAGAGCAAATATCTAAGATTATCTTAGCTTATGAGCCTGTATGGGCTATTGGAACAGGCTTAACAGCTACATCACAACAGGCAGAAGAGATTCATGCTTATATCAGAGAGTTTATGGTTGCTAAGTTTGGTGCTGTGGCTAATGAGATGCCTATTCTTTATGGCGGAAGTTGCAAGCCAAGTAATGCAGGAGAGATTTTTGCTGAGGCTAACGTAAATGGTGGTCTTATTGGTGGTGCTTCGCTTAATGCTAACGATTTTATAGCTATTGCAAAGGGATTTTAATAACTCCCAATTTAATAATTTTAAATAGTAGTGTCCGGCGAACCTGAGGATTGAATTTATACACGTCATATCTACCCTAAAACCCACCATATAAAGTACCCATGTACTCTGCAGGTGTGTTTTAGGGCACCTATAACGCACCTAAATCCAATTTTGGGTAAACAGGCACTACTAGAGGCAAAAAAATCAAAATTTTGTTTTTGTAAGCCCCTATAATTTAAATTACAACTAATTTGTTGTAAGGTAGGTAGTTACTAGGTTTTTTGATTTTTTTGCCGGACAACAATAATTTTTAAATAAACTAAATAAAAAGATATGAACTTCACAAAAGATGCTAACGGTATATTTGATAGCGTTATAGCCGATTATCATAAGCATGATGATGTAGATTTTACACCTACTAATCCGTATACGGCTGGTTCGTTAGAGCATTTATTATATGCTAAAAACTGGATAGATACTGTTCAGTGGCATTTAGAGGATATTATTCGTAATCCAAATATAGAGCCTCTTGAGGCTTTGGCTATCAAGCGCAGGATAGATTCGTCTAACCAAGAGCGTACTGATATGGTAGAGTATATTGATTCATATTTCCTTGATAAATATAGCGATGTGGCTATACAGAGTGGTGCAAAGATAAATACTGAGTCGCCAGCGTGGGCGGTTGATAGATTATCTATCTTAGCACTTAAAATATACCACATGGGTTGTGAGGTTACTCGTGAGGATGTTTCTAGCGAACATATAGCTAGTTGTCAGAAGAAATTAGATATTCTTTTAGAGCAGCGTGTAGATCTATCTACTGCTATTGAAGAGCTTATTTCAGATATTGAGTCGGGGGCTAAATATATGAAAGTTTATAAACAGATGAAGATGTATAATGATCCGTCATTAAACCCTGTTTTATATGGAGGAGCGACAACGAAGTAGAGAGATATTAATCATACGTCTTTCGGCGATAGGTGATGTTGCAATGACATTGCCTATCATCGAGAGGCTTGTTGTGGATAATCCCAATGTAAAAATAACCATCTTAACAAGTAAGATGGTTGTTCCTCTTTTTGCCCATATACAAAATGTTAATGTTGTTGGGTGGGATACCAAAAATGAGGGTAAGTTTAAGCATATCTATAAAATGTATCGTTATTTGGTTAAAAATCACCACTTTGAAACGGTAATAGATTTGCATGATGTGTTGAGAACAAAGGTGTTACGTGCACTTTTCGATATGAATGGCTCTAAGGTTATAAAAATAAATAAAGGACGTAAAGAGAAGCGTCGTTTAGTTATGCACACCTCTTTTGTGCCACTCAAAACAACAATAACACGCTATCGTGATACACTTGCTAAGGCGGGGCTTATTGTTGATAATACCACTCCGCAACTGGTTAGTAAGAGTATGGCGGTGCCATCACCTATAACAGAGCTTGTGGGCGAAAAAGAGGGTATATGGATAGGTATAGCCCCTTTTGCTAAGCATGAGGGTAAGCGTTATCCTTTAGAGATGATGACACGTGTTATGGATATGTTAAATGAGATAGAGGGTGTTTCGTTTTTTATCTTTAGTGGCGGAGGCGAAGAGCGTGAAGAGGCAAAACATCTTGCAGGACGTTATCGCAGTAGTCTAGCGGTGTTCGGCACCACCTTTATGGATGGAGAGCTGGCTCTTATATCAAATCTCGATGTGATGGTATCTATGGATTCAAGTGCTATGCATTTCGCCTCGGCAGTGGGTACTCCTGTAGTCTCTATATGGGGAGCTACACACCCCTATGCTGGTTTCTTAGGTTTTGGGCAGAGTGCAGATAATATTATACAGCAAGATTTAGTGTGTCGTCCGTGTAGTATTTTCGGCAATAAACCGTGTCATAGAGGAGATTATGCCTGTTTAAACGATATAAAACCAGAGATAGTAGTTGATAAAGTAAAAACAGTTATCAGTAAAATAATATAAAACAAGATAAAAAAATGGCAAAAAATTTCATTGAAGAGCTTAAATGGCGTGGCATGATACAGGATATGATGCCGGGTGTTGAAGAGTTATTAGAGAAAGAGATGGTATCGGCTTATGTGGGTATAGACCCAACAGCTGATTCACTACATATAGGACACTTAGTGGGTATCATGATGTTACGTCACCTACAAGCGTGCGGACACCGTCCGATAGCACTTCTAGGTGGAGCTACTGGTATGATAGGCGACCCATCGGGTAAGAGTGCAGAGCGTAATATGCTTAATGAGGAGAGTCTGCGCATAAATCAAGAGGGTATATTAAAGCAGTTATCTAAATTGATAGATTTCTCAGGAGAGGCGGCTAATAGTGCTGTTTTGGTTAATAACTACGACTGGATGAAAGAGCAGACCTTCTTAGGTTTTATACGTGATGTGGGTAAGATGATAACAGTGAACTATATGATGGCTAAAGATTCGGTTAAGAAGCGTTTTAGTGGCGAGGGAGAGGGTATGTCTTTCACTGAGTTCACTTATCAGCTTGTTCAGGGTTTCGATTTCCTTACTCTTTATGAGAAAATGGGTTGTAAATTACAGATGGGTGGTTCTGATCAGTGGGGTAATATCACAACTGGAACAGAGCTTATACGTCGTAAATTGGGTTCTGAGGCTGAGGCTTATGGGCTTACTTGTCCGCTTATTAAGAAGGCTGATGGTACTAAATTTGGTAAGACAGAGTCGGGTAATGTGTGGTTATCTGCAGAGTACACATCACCTTATAAGTTCTACCAATTCTGGCTGAATGTGAGCGATGAAGATGCAGAGAAGTATATTCGTATCTTTACTATGCTTGAGCGTGAAGAGGTTGAGACCCTTATTGCTGAGCATAGAGAGGCACCACATGTGCGTGCGCTACAAAAGCGTTTAGCTAAAGAGGTTACAATAATGATACACTCTCTTGAGGAGTATAATAAGGCTGTTGAGGCATCTGAGATACTATTTGGTAAATCAACAACTGAGCAGCTTATGAATATAGAAGAGCAGCTACTTCTTCAAATTTTTGAGGGTGTGCCACAATTTGAGGTTAATCGCAGTGAGGCTATCGGTGCTCCATTCTCAACTGTTACTACTGAGATGGCGGCTATCTTCCCATCTAAGGGAGAACTGCGCCGTTTGGTTAAGGGTGGTGGTATCTACTCAAATAAGGTTGGTATTAGCGACCCTGAGATAGTTATCACTGAGGATATGCTTATTGCTAATAAATATCTTCTTATACAAAAGGGTAAAAAGAACTACTATCTAGTTAAATTCTAGTTTACATGAAAAATATATCTGTATCTAACTTTTTAGAGCTATCAAAAGATAGTGTTATCATAGATGTGCGCTCGCCTCTGGAGTATGCTAAAGGGCATATTGCAGGGGCTGTTAGCATGCCTCTTTTTAGCGATGAGGAGAGGGCTGTGGTAGGAACAATTTATAAAAAACAGGGGAAAGATGCAGCTGTTGAGCGTGGACTAGATTATGTTGGGGTTAAGATGTCTCTCTTTGTTCGTGAGGCACGCAAACTAACCTCAGGCACCAATCCTAAGCGTATTCTATTATATTGCTGGCGTGGAGGTATGCGCAGTAACTCGGTTGCTTGGCTACTAGCTACTGCTGGTTTCAATGTAGAGGTTCTTTGCGGAGGCTATAAGGCTTATAGGAGATACTTCATTTCTAAACTGAGAGTAGGTTACTGGCCTTTTATGATTCTTGGTGGCCCTACGGGGTGTGGTAAGAGTGATATATTACAATCTCTTAGTGAGCATGGAGAGCAGGTTCTCGATTTAGAGTTTATAGCTAAGCATCGTGGCTCTGCCTTTGGTACCTATGGCTATGATGAGCCGCAACCCACCTCAGAGCAGTTTAGTAATAATGTGTTTCATGCTCTTTCGCACTTTACTAATGATGATGTTGTGTGGTGCGAGGGGGAGAGTGCCTCAATAGGTAAGGTTTTTATGATTCAAGAGTTATATCAACATATTCAGGCATCTCAGTTTATTCACTTCTCTCTTCCTGAAGAGGAGCGTCTTAATCATATAATGCGAGATTATGGCGATTGCCCTAAAGAGCTACTTATCAATTCGTTTACCAACATAACAAAACGTTTGGGGAATGACAATGCAAAAAATGCTATTGAGTTAGTTGAGAGAGGAGATATACGCTCGGCGGCGGCAATAGCACTGAAATATTATGATAAGGGGTATAACCACTCAATAGAGGGTCGTAAAGGGGAGATAGTTGCACGCCTTGAGTTGAGTAGTGATAACCCTAGTGAGGGGGCGAAAAAACTTATAGATATTAAAAACAGTTTATAAATACAGATGAAAAGTATTGATGTTAGGGGTAAGGTTTGTCCTGAGCCTCTTATAATTACCAAAAGAGCTATTAGAGAGTCGCAACCTAGCGATACTTTTGAGATTGTGCTTGATAATGATATAGCTACATGTAACCTTGAGGGTCTACTTAATGAGATGAAAATATCTTTTCGTAGGGTAGATGAGGGGGGTATCTCTAAACTATATTTTAGTGTTGAGGGAGAGCCTCCAACGCTTGATAGTGTGGTTGAAGAGTGTGCTATACTAGCCCCAAAGGTGGCTAACGGTGGATATATTGTTGTTATATCGTCGTGCAGTATGGGTTCTGAAGATGAACTTGGGCTGATTCTCATGCGTGGCTTTATTAACTCTCTCGCAGAGCAAGATACCCTTCCAACAAAGATAGTTCTTTATAATAGCGGCGTTAAGATATGTGTTGAAGGAACAGATACAGCAAAGACACTTACAGAGCTAACTGCAAAAGGTGTTGAGGTGGTTATGTGTGGCGTATGTATCGATTATTTTGGTGTTAGAGAGTCTCTAGCAACAGGCAGAATAAGCAATATGTATGAGATTACAAACCTGCAACGCACCGCAAATCACATTGTTTATCCATAATTATGAATTTATATTTTGATAATGGCTCAACAACCTATCCTAAACCACGTGAGGTGGCAGAGGCTATGGCAAACTATACCCTTAATTGTGGGGGTAGTTATGGTCGTGGCTCGCACTCGCTGTCGGTAGATACTACACAACTTGTTGAGGAGTGTAGAGATATGATAGGAGAGCTTCTTGGGGCAGAGAGTGGCGATAATATAGCATGGAGTAAAAATGCTACTGAGGCGGCAAATATGGTCATCCACTCATTACCCCTAAAAGGTAAAAGGGTGTTGGTGTCGCCACTAGAGCATAACTGCACTATAAGGCCATTGGTTGCCGCTGGTGCTGAGTTAGTTGTCATGCCTCATTTCAGCGATGGTATGGTAAATGTCACTACACTGTCACAATTTATGGCTGTTGGAGACTACTTTGATATTGACTTTGCTGTTGTTAATCATCAGAGTAATATCAACGGAGTTATTCAGCCTATTAAAGATATATATAGCATACTACGTGGAGCGGTAGAGGTTATGGTTGATACGGCTCAATCGCTTGGCTATACCCCTTTTGATGTGAAATATTGCGACTATGCAATATTTACAGGTCACAAAGGGCTCTATGGTCCTACGGGTGTAGGTGGTTTATATGCTAGCGACACCTCTCTTTTACTCCCTATAATAGAGGGTGGCACGGGGAGTAACTCTGAATCGTTTGCTATGCCTACACAGTTTCCAGAGTTTCTAGAGGTTGGAACACTCAACAGTGTTGGTATTGCTGGTTTGAAGGGGGCTCTTGAGTGTGATATACCTCGTAACCATACACACGATGATTTTATGGATATGTTAGACGAAATATCTGCTATCAAAGGGGTTAAGGTGTATCGTGCTAATAAAAAAGAGGCACAAGGAGAGCTATTTTCATTTAATATAGAGGGTGTTGATGGATCGTTAGTGACATATCGGTTGGAGCAAGATTATGGCATAGCCACAAGGTTTGGTCTTCACTGCTCGGCACTGGCTCACAAAACACTTAACACCACAAAAGAGGGTTTAGTGCGTATCTCAACATCGCACTACCACACAAAAGATGATTTTAAGGTTTTAGTTGATGCTATAAGAGAGCTTTATGGATAAAATATTACTATTTAGCTCTATACGTATGGTTATGCGTGCCGATAAGATATGTCGTGAGGGTGGGGTAGAGGTTAAGATAATGCCTGTTCCTCATACCCATTCAACAGAGTGTGGTATGTCTTTGGTTATCTCTGAAAATGATTTAGATAAAGCTAAAATATTATTAAAAGATATAACTTTTGAGGTATTAACCTGAGCTGCAATAAAAAAAGTCTGTTGATAATATTTTATTTTACTCATTATCAGTATTATAAACTATTTTTTATCCAAAACTCAGGTAATAGAGAGTTAAAGTAAAAAAAATTAACTATATTTGTAAAATTATGGGAGCATTAATAGCATATTTTTCGATTTCAATCTGTGTTTCGTTTCTCTGTTCGGTGATGGAGTCTGTTATGTTGTCTCTATCTATGTCGTTCATAGAGACAAAAGAGAGAGAGAAACCAGGTTCTACCAAGCTACTTCGTAAGCTAAAGACCAATATAGATAGACCTATATCGGCCATTCTTTCGCTGAATACTGTTGCGCACACAATAGGTGCGGCAGGTGTGGGAGCCGAGGCTACTAAACTGTGGGGTAATGAGGTTTTTGGTATAACTTCGGCTATTCTAACTGTCTCTATTCTTGTTTTTTCTGAGATTCTGCCAAAGGTTATCGGTGCAACACACTGGAAAGCGTTGGCTATTGTGTCGGCTCGTATAGTGCAAGGAATGATATATGTAACCTATCCGTTAGTCTTTGTAACAGAGTTTTTTACACGCCTTCTATTCAAGAAAAAACCATCAAATACCACCTCTCGTGAAGAGATTTCGGTTATTGCTGAGATGGGGCAGAAAGAGGGTGTATTAAAAGAGAAAGAGAATAATGTTATTCAAAATCTAATCAACCTACACAATGCCGATGTGAAGGGGGCTATGACTCCTCGTTCGGTAGTTGTGGCGGCTAATGAGGATATGACGCTTGATGAGTTTGTTAAAGAGGAGAAGTTTAGTAACTTCACACGTATCCCTATTTATAGTGAAACGTTAGATGATATAAGTGGTTATATTCTGCGCCCTGTGGTGTATGAGAATATAATTAAGGGCAATGGCTCTATTCCTCTTAGTAAGATACGCCGTGAGTTTATTGTTGTTTATAATAATATCCCTCTATCGGCACTATGGGAGCGTTTGTTGATAAGAAAAGAGCATATAGCACTTGTAACAGATCAGTATGGTGGCGTAGATGGTATTATCTCTATGGAGGATATTATAGAGTCTATTTTAGGGCTTGAGATAGTGGATGAGAGAGATAATTTTGAGGATATGCAGCAGATGGCTCGTGATAAGTGGGAAGAGCGTCAAAAAGTGATAGAGGATACTAATTCTTAATATTTTACGTTATATATTAATAGAATATTATTTTTGATTATGAAGAGACAATTTAGAAATATATTAGGATTTTGTGTTATTGCTATTACAGCAACAATATTTGCGGGATGTAGGAAAAATGAGATATATGCTAGTCAAGAGATTATGCAGGAGATGGGTGTATTATCAAACGAAACTACAACAATCAGCATTGAGAGTGGTATAGATTTAATCCTAGATGATAATATAGAGCTAGGTAGAATTACCATTGAGGCTAACGAGAATATACACAGTTATATAGATACTGATATTAAAGATGAGAAGATACACTTCTCACTTGATGATAGGGTTAGTCAGGATGAGGTTCTGATAATTCGTATTTTTGTAAATCCTAAGCAGTTTACAACCTTTCAGGCTAGTGGTGGCTCAACAATACTTATTCATGAGAGATTGCGTAGAGATGATATATACTTCACACTCTCAGGGGGGGCGGGACTAGATGCCAATATTGAAAGCGAGAATCTATATCTCACTCTATCAGGCTCATCTCGTGCCTATCTATCTGGAACAACCACAATGCTTCATGTAACCTCTAGTAGTGGAGGTAGTGATATAGATGCTTTAGAGATGCTTTCGCAGGGGGTTAATTTTAATCTCTCTGGTGGTAGCTTACTACGAGTATATCTAGCTAATAACCTATCTGGAGTGGCTACGGGAGAGTCAAAGATAGAGTATAGGAGCGAAAATATTAATCTTGATATTAAGGCAGAGCTATCAGGTGGTTCGAAGTTAGATAAGATTGAGTAGTGTCTGGTGCACCTGAGGATTGAATTTATATTAGTAGTGTCCGGCGAACCTGAGGATTGAATTTATATTTATTATTATCTCCATAATATATTGTACTAGGTGGTTTTGGCAAGATTTTTATTCAAATTATAAAATATGAGAAAAATAAAAATTTCACTTCTAGGAAAGATTGCCATCGCTTTGGTGCTAGGCATCTTGTTTGGCTTTATTTCGCCTGATTGGGCAACAGCCCTATTCTTAACCTTTAATGGGTTATTCAGTAATTTCCTTGGCTTTATAGTGCCTCTTCTTATTCTTGGTCTTGTTGCACCAGGGATAGCTGATTTGGGTCGTGGGGCGGGGCGTTTATTGCTATTAACGGCAGCTATTGCCTATGGTTTTACCATATTCTCAGGTTTCTTTACCTATTTCAGCTGCGAGGCTATCTACCCATCACTACTATCTTCAGATGGTGGTATGTCTCTGATAGATGAAACGAAACATATCGTGGAGCCCTATTTCACAATAGAAATGCCCCCACTAATGGGTGTTATGTCGGCACTTATTGCCGCCTTTACCCTCGGTTTGGGTATGTCTATAATACAGGGGCAGGCACTTAAAGGGGCGATGAATGATTTTAAAGATATTATCCTTTTGGTAATACATAAGGCTATCATACCTCTTCTTCCGCTCTATATTTTCGGTATATTCTTAAATATAACAACATCTGGAGAGGTGGCTAATGTTATGAGTGTATTTATTAAGATTATTATTGTTATCTTTGCTCTAACGCTACTACTACTACTGTTGCAATTTACTCTAGCGGCTATTATATCTAAGCGTAACCCTCTAAAAATGTTACGTACTATGATGCCAGCCTACTTTACAGCTCTTGGTACGCAGTCGTCGGCTGCTACAATACCAGTAACACTAGAGCAGACCATTAAGAATGGTGTAAACCCCAATTTAGCAGGTTTTGTGGTGCCTCTATGTGCTACTATACACCTTTCGGGTAGCACCCTAAAGATAGTGGCTTGCGCTATGGCTATTATGATGACAGAGGGGATGGATATTAATATTGTTAGCTTTTCAGGTTTTATAATGATGTTAGGAGTGGCTATGGTAGCGGCACCAGGAGTCCCAGGAGGGGCTATCATGGCGGCTTTGGGGCTGTTACAATCTATGTTAGGTTTCGACGAGACAGCAGTAGGTTTAATGATAGCACTATATATCGCTATGGATAGTTTTGGAACAGCATGTAATGTGACAGGAGACGGAGCAATAGCAGTAATTATAAATAGAATATGCCAATCAGACGCCAAAACTTTTTAATAAATTTTGTCTTGATATTTGCGAATTAGCATGGTTGGGATAGTTGGCTTTGGCATATTAGTGTAGTTTACGCTTTTTTAAAAAAAGCTCGCCTGCGGCTTGCAAAAAACGAAACCGCCTCTTAAATGCGATTTCGACGCTCTCTTCCGTTCGCTTATTGCGCACCCGAAGTTAAAGCTATTTTAAACAGCTATGAGCATAAAATATTTTGGAAACAATAAATTTCTATATAAAAAAGTTAGTTATTCAGAAAAAAGTTATATATTTGTACTAAGGGCGATTTGCAAAATTCTGTTTTGCGAATCGGTGTTTGTTCTCTTTTTTTCGAAAAAGTGTTATATTTAAATCAAAATCTGAAAGATTTTCTGGGCTTGTTACTCACATTTCAGACCATTTGATTAAAATTAAGGGGTAATGAATAACTATTATTAGGTCGTAACGGCTTGAAATACAGCCTTAATATAGTTTACGATTACACATACTAATGATAATATGAGTAGTAAGAAGATATACTATACAATGGGCGAAGTGGCTGAGATGTTTGGATTAAATATCTCAACTGTTCGTTATTGGGCTAACTGCTTTGATATACTAAAACTAGAGAGGTCTGCCAATGGAAATAGACTCTTTCGAGAGAGTGATTTAGAGAATTTTGAGCTTATCTATCATCTGATAAAAGAGAAAGGTATGACGATAAAGGGGGCTAAACAGCATCTCGCACAACATAAGTCGTCGCACACGGAGCAAGATATAAAGATTATAAAAAAGTTAGAGGGAGTTAAATCACTACTTAGTGAGGTTCTTTTGCGCTTGAAAGAGGATGAATCAAAAGTGGGTAGGGTAATCTATGAAGAGGAGGACAATATATAGAGGCGGCTATTCAACACCCTTTTTATGAGGGAAATTAATTTACCAACTAACTACACCGATTATGAATGTAAGAGAAGTTATTAAGATTATAGAAGATTTTGCACCTCCTGCTATTGCTGAGAGCTATGATAATGTGGGTCTTATGGTGGGAGATGCTAGTATGCGTGTTACTGGCATACTACTTACTCTTGATGTTGTTGAGGCAACTATTGAAGAGGCTATTGATAATGGTATTAATATGATTATTTCACACCATCCATTAATTTTTTCGCCACTTAAATCTATAACGGGTAAGAATCATATAGAGCGCATAATAGTAAAAGCAATAAAAAATAATATAGCAATATTTTCGGCGCATACCAACGCTGATAAGACACTCGGTGGGGTCTCTTATGCCTTAGCTAAAGAGCTTGATTTAAAGCATCTAAAAGTGTTATCGCCTGAGTGTGGTAGTTTAGTTAAATTGGTTATCTATTCGCCATTTGACTACTCAAACGATGTGCGTAATGCCTTAGCCAATGCGGGGGCTGGCACAATAGGTTTGTATGATAGTTGCTCTTTCTCAACAGTGGGCGAGGGAAGATTCCGTCCGCACGATACCGCAACGCCATTTGTGGGCATAACTGGCAGTATTCATACAGAGAAAGAGGAGAAAATAGAGGTTATTGTTCAGAGGCATAATCTTTTCTCAACAATAACAGCTGTTAAGCGTGTACACCCTTATCAAGAGGTTACATACGAAATTTTTAGTGTAGAGAATCGTAATGAGTGGATAGGTCTTGGCATGAGTGGTGAGTTAGAAGAGGCTATGTATGTAGAGGATTTTTTGATGATGGTTAAAGAGAGATTATCACTTAATGCAATACGTTACTCAGCACCGCATAAGACATTAGTGAAAAATATTGCTGTGTGTGGGGGCTCGGGCTCTTCGTTGATAAAGAGTGCGATAAGCAAGGGTGCTGACATTTTTATTACGGGTGATTTGAAATATCATGACTATTTGGATGTGGATAGTAATATAATTATTGCAGATATAGGCCATTTTGAGAGCGAACGTTTGATATTAAATGTTTTTTATGATGTTTTAAGAAAAAAAATTACTAACTTTGCAGTTCGCAAGAGTGTTACCTTTGATAACCCTATAAAAACAATATAGAAAACAGATATGAAAAAAGAGACAAAAAATCGTAGTATAGAGGAGAATATCATTTCTTTATACAAATTGCAGCAGATAAAGTCTAAGGTAGACGAGATTAATCGTATTAAGGGAGAGCTACCTTTTGAGGTTCAGGATTTGGCAGACGAGGTGACTGGCCTGGAGACAAGATTAGATAATCTTAACCATAGAGTTACTGAGCTTCAAGATTTAGTTAAGGGTAGTAAATTAGAGATTGAAGAGGCAAAATCTCTTATCAAGAAATATCAAGAGCAACAGGGTAATGTTACAAATAATCTTCAGTATGAGTCTATCTCTAAAGAGATTGAGTATCAAGAGCTAGAGATTCAGTTATTAGAGAAACACATACGTCAGTATGGCGATGAGCAGAAAGAGAAAACAGCACAGATAACAACTGTTGCTGCGGTACTAGAGGATAAAAAAATGTCTTATAGCGAGAAGAGCGTAGAGCTAGAGACAATAGATAACGAGACAGCTAAAGATGTTGAGGCTTTAGAGAAGAAGGCGAGTGCAGCTGAGGCTAATATCGATGAGAGATACCTAGAGGCATTTAATAAGATACGCTCTATAATGAAGAATGGTTTAGCAGTTGTATCGGTACAGCGTAACGCTTGTTCGGGTTGTTTCAACAGAATACCTGTTCAGCGTCAGTTAGATATACGTATGAATAAGCGTATTATCTTCTGTGAGTATTGTGGACGTATTCTTGTGTCAGACGAATTAGACGAGATATAAGAGTTTAGCTTATAATAGTTTTGAATGGCGATTCGCATTTGCGAATCGCCATTTTTTGCTTCGCCTTACGCCGACAGGAAGCTCTTCCAGACCGGTGTTATTAGTCGAAACAAGGTTACGATTCTAGCGAATCGTGCGTCCACCTAGGAGATATTATTACTTCGCTACTCTACGTAATATTATCTCTTTTAAACGGTGGCGGACGCTGTGTCGTGCACAGATTTCTTAAAACATTTTTGCCTCACGCCGGCAGGCGGTCTTCCAGACCGGTTGCTTTTGCCGAAAAAGAGAGGGATTTTCAAAACCAAATTTTGAAAATCCCTCTCTTTTTTCGGTAAGCCTAAATTGGCATAATCCTATCAATACCCAAAGTTGCCTTTGAGAGACGTACCACCGGTGGCAACTGCCTACGCTTATACTCGTTAAGTTTTAACAATCTCTCTACCTTAGCAACTGTATCGCCATCGAAACCACTCTTTACAATAGTCTCAGCATCTTTTGCCTCCTCTATCATCTGATATAATATTCTATCTAATACATTATACTCAGGTAGTGAATCGCTATCTTTCTGATCAGGGCGTAACTCTGCCGAAGGTGCTTTCTCTATTATATTTTTAGGAATGACCTCGCCTTCACGATTAATATATCGTGCTAGATCATAAATCTCTCCCTTATATAGGTCGCCTAATAGAGAGATAGCTCCGTTGGTATCGCCATAGAGTGTTCCATAACCCATAGCCACTTCGCACTTATTGCTTGTATTTAATATTATATGACCATACTTATTTGAGAAAGCCATAAGATATACACCTCTTAAACGAGATTGTATATTCTCTTCTGCTAAACCAAAAGGGGTATCGCCAAAAATAGGAGCTAACGACTCAAGAGCGGCATCGTAACTGCTATTAATAGGCAGTATATGGTATTTAACGCCACACCCTTCGGCCATCTTAACACTATCATCTACTGAGTGAGTAGACGAGAATTTAGAGGGCATAAGTAACACCTCTACATTACTTGCACCTAAAGCATTAATAGCTATACCTAATACAACAGCTGAGTCTATACCACCCGAAAGACCTAAGGCAACCTTAGAGAAACCACGCTTTGTCATATAATCTCTTAAGGTAAGAGTAAGCGCATCATAAGTTTCACGTGATTTACCTTTAGGAGTTAATTTCGCAATTGGTAGTGGTTTATACTCATCAAGAGCCTCAAGCTCTACAACAGCTAAACCCTCTTCAAAATTTTGCATCTGCATAATAAGTTGCCCCTTATCATTAATAGCTGTTGAACCACCATAATATAGTGTTCCCATATCAGCACCGCATAGATTAGCTGATATTATCGGACGTTTAATCTCTTTAGCTATACTCTGCTGCGTTGTTACCTTCTCATAACCAACACCGTGATAGTAACGTGTTGCATCAAGATGCACTACCGCCGCTATATATGGTTTAGAGGCAGGTGTAAAGAGCTCTAGGCTATCAATATAACTTATATCATCGCCTATTGCAACAAGCAGATTCTCGCCATTTACATTTATAATATTCTCTAGTGGTTCATCAGCCTCAAATTGCTCTGACTCAACCCCCGAAATATATGATAACTCATCTCTTGAGGTAACCATAGCACGATAGAACTCTTGCACTATCTCGCCACGGCTCACATGTACAGCACCACTAAACACCTCATCATCAACAACTATTGGCACACCAATAATCATATCTATATTGTTTGTGTACTCTGCTATCTCAGAGAGTTCGCTCCACACCTCCTCAGCAAAATTACCTGCTAGTGGTAAATCGTATAACTGTTTACCAGTAAGTGCCATCTCGCCAAAAAGCACTATATCTGCCTCTTGTTGTGTGGCTAATGCCAATTGCTCTATTATCTTCTCTCTGTTGTGTTGTAAATCTCCATTTATAGGATTTATCTGGGCTATTGCTATTTTCATCTATGTTATTTTATTAATTATCTTATTTGTTTATTGCTGTTGTCTCCATTATACCCTCTAGCTGACGTAGATAGTGCCCCTGACCCTTATTTGGGTTTGGCGAATAGACATACCAATCTAGAACCACCACTCTTTTACGCTCTTCATCAACCGTAGCATACGAAACGAAAGGGCCCCCTTGATAGTCGTTAGCCACCCTCCAGAAACCACGTGTCTCGCCCCACTCTTTGCCTTTAATCATCTTAGGCTCTGTCTCTGGCGGAAATACATCAGAGGTTGTCATATATGAGTTATCTAACTCGCCTGGCACATTCGCAACATACTTATTGCGTGCCTCAACAATCTGCTGATTAGTTATTTCGCTACCCTCATAAGGATAACTATATATCAATAGCCCTTGACTACTCTCTGGTAACTCATAAGATACCCACATAAACATGGTATCGGGGGTATTAATTGTGTTTCTTATCTTATAACCTTTAGGGATATTAACACTAACATCAAACATCTCTGATATAGCACCACGAATATTGACATCTACTATTGAGCTGGCTTTCTCGGCATAGCGATTAAGCTCTTCATCAATGATTAATGCCTTTAGCTCGTCTCTACCCGCTGTTATAAGCTGCATAAGCGATGTGGTATCAGGAGCCTCCATGATGGTAATAAGCTGTGGTTTTGAGTAGACATTTTTTTGAGTAACTATACGAGGTGTTGTATATTTCTCTCCCACCTGAAAAATAATTATATTTCTATGACGACGATTATACCCTGTGAATGCCTTAGGAAGAGTATTGTAAACTACAAGTTCCTTCTCTGAGTAGCTAACCATATAAATCTCTGTCTCAAATACATTTTGTAGTGAATCACCTGCTCCGCCGTTAAAAATTTTGGGATCAGCCACAACAGATACCTCATAGGGTTTAGCTATACTATCAGGAGCATAACTACTCTTGTCATTATTTGTAAAACAGCCACTTAGCATAATTATTGCAAGTAGTGATAAAGCAAATTTTTTCATATAATTATTCTTTTTATGATTAGAACGTAATAATAACCTGAGTTTTGAATAAGAAACAGTCATCCTTTCTTTATTTTACTTATTATCAGCAATTTAAACTATTTATTATCCAAAACCCAGGTTATTATAATTAATTATTTTCACAAAAGTAACTCTATTTTTTTACAATTACAAAAAAAATTATTAATTTTGTGTTTCATTTAGTGTGTAAGATATGAAGTTTAGACCATTCAAATTTATAAGAAGGATATACCCTGATATGATTTGGGATCTCAAAAGTGATAAAAACAGCAAACGTGTATTTCTGACTTTTGACGATGGTCCGACCTCTGATATTACACCTTGGATAATAGAGACTCTTGCCAAGTATAATGCCAAAGCAACCTTTTTCTGTCTAGGAAAAAATGTAGAGCTCTTCCCCGAAAACTACAGAATGATAAAAGAGTCAGGGCATGTGGTGGCTAACCACTCATATAGCCATATCAAGGGGTGGGGTGTATCAACAGGCAGATATATTGAGGATGTAGATTTAGCAGATGAACATATACAATCTAATCTATTTCGTCCGCCTTATGGTCGCATAACAAAGGGGCAATCTCGCAGATTAGGGGATAGATACAATATCATCATGTGGGATGTGCTTAGTCGTGATTACTCGCCACTCATATCTCCGCATACCTGCCTAAATAATGTGATAAAAAATGTAGAGGGAGGCTCTATTGTGGTGTTCCATGACTCTAAAAAAGCGTTTCGTCGTTTGAGATATGTTTTGCCTCGTGTTCTTGAACACCTTTACAGCAACGGCTATGAGTGCCACTCTATAATTTTATAACAGAATCCTTTTTTATGCATATCAATGTAGCTATAACAGGAGCTTCGGGCTCAATATATGCCAAACTACTTATTGAAAAACTAGTTGAGTGTAGTGATGTTAGTGGTGTAAGAGTTATATACTCTGATAACGGCAATGATGTAGCTAGTTACGAGCTAGGCGATAGCTGGCTACCCGATAACCCCAAGATAGAGATAATAAAAAACAGTAATTTTTATGTGTCACTTGCCTCAGGCTCAGGACAAGATGAGGCACTTGTTATTGTGCCATGCTCTGTGGGTATGTTATCACGTGTGGCAAATGGCACCTCTAACTGTCTTATAAGCAGAGGGGCTGATGTTATGCTTAAAGAGAGAAAAAAACTGATTGTGGTGGTGAGAGAGAACCCTCTTAACCTAATACATATTGAGAATATGCGCACTCTGACACTTGCTGGGGGTGTTGTTATGGTGGCATCGCCATCTTTCTACTCTCACCCTAACGATATTAATGAGCTTTGTAGCACCACTGTTGATGTTATAATGCGCCATTTGGGGTTAGATGTCAAGGGGGGATGGCAGAGATAGGAATGATTTTTGATGATTTTTAATCAAAACGATAATTATGATTTGGATACAATTGATAGTTGTACTAGGTGCAATACTACTAGGTGCTAAGATAGGCGGAGTGGGATTAGGTGTTATGGGTGGTGTTGGATTGGCAATACTAACCTTTATATTTGGTTTACAGCCAACCGCCCCACCGATAGATGTAATGCTTATTATTACGGCGGTTATCGCTGCTGCTTCGGTGCTTCAGTCGGCAGGTGGGCTCGATTATATGGTTAATATCGCCATTAAGATTTTGCGTCGTAACCCTGCACGTATTACCTTCATAGCTCCTCTTGTGACATACTCGTTCACATTTGTTGCAGGAACAGGGCATATAGCATACGCCATACTACCTGTTATTGCCGAGGTGGCACGAGAGACGGGGATACGCCCTGAACGTCCGCTATCTATATCTGTAATAGCCTCTCAGCAGGCAATAACAAGTAGCCCTGTATCGGCCGCTACTGCTGTTATGCTTGTTATGTTATCGCCTTACGGCATCACTCTACTCGATATATTGATGGTTAGCATACCAGCTACTCTAATGGGGGTTATATGTGGGGCTCTTTTTGCCAATAGAATGGGTAAGCCCCTTGATAAAGAGCCTGAATACCAAAAAAGATTAGAAGAGGGAGTTTTTAATAGTGAAAATATATCTGTTAGCACAGAGAAATCGAACCCTAACGCCAAAAAATCGGTTATTATATTTCTTATTGCCGTAGCTGCCATAGTTATTTTGGGTAGTAACCAAGCACTACTTCCTAGCTGGGAGAGTGGTGGCGAGGTTAAGAGATTAAGTATGACCTATCTTATAGAGATTATTATGTTATCGGTAGCAGCTATCACAATGCTTCTATGCAGGGTTAAGGGAACAGCCGTAGCCAGTACGTCGGTCTTTAGTGCAGGTATGCAGGCTGTTATAGCTATCTTCGGAGTGGCATGGATGGGCGATACATTTATACAGGCAAATATGGCAGGGTTAAAAGAGTCTCTTGTTGCATTTACATCAGAGCATAGCTGGACATTTGCAATAGCTCTTTTTGTAATGAGCATATTGCTATATAGCCAAGCTGCAACCCTGAGAGCTATTTTGCCGCTAGGTATAGCTTTAGGAGTAGCTCCTGAGGTGTTAATAGCACTTTTCCCATCGGTTAATGGTTATTTCTTTATTCCTAACTATCCAACGGTGGTGGCAACAATAAATTTCGACCGCACAGGCACTACCCGAATAGGAAAATATCTACTTAATCACAGTTTTATGCTACCAGGATTAATCTCAACGGCGGTAGCCATAACAGTAGGTTATATTTTGGTTGCTGTGATATAGTTGGGCAGTGCAAAAAGTAGGTGGAGTGCATGAAGGCTTTTCCCAAAATCACTTCATCTTCGGCACCTTTCCCACACTATAAATCCTCACGACCACAAGGTCGCTCTGCTGTTAGAGTGCGTTGAAATTCAATATGCCTGAAATTATATTGAACTATTGAATAATTTTAGAAATGTACATAGATCTATAAATTCTTAGAATATTTATAGTATAAACTGTCGAGCATTGCTACTTTATATTTTTTCAACTCTCCTGGCAATCCAATATAATTTCCATCATCTTTATACCATTCAGTTTGCCTAATTCTTTCTATAATTAGCTCCCAATACGTATTTAGTTTTAGCCTACTCATAGGTATTTTTAAAGCTCTACATATATGTGTCTTATTTTTGTTATTGATGCAGACAAATAGATCGGGTCTTTTAATTGCAAGTAATCTAGTAGCAGTTCCTAATGGATTTTCAAACTCCTTATAAAATTTCTCACAGTATTTTTCGAATATATCCTTTGAAACATCTCCCTTTAATGGAATTATATCAATAGCCGAAGATATTTGGGCATAACTATTAATAGCTTTCTTATATCTACGTGCTCCAACTGTAGAACCAAAAAGCATAAAATCAGGAACTTTATCTTCATATCCTGAAGCAGTACTCTTAAAGCCTGCTAGGCACTTTCTAAGTTCCGGATCAATATTATTAAACTCTCCATTACTATCTGTAAATATTGAATGAGCTTTTTCTAATACGTTGAATCGAGAATCTAGGTTGCTCATATCATTAGTCGTGACATTATTACAAAACGTGTCCCAAGTCCATAGGTCAAATTTTGTAGTTTCAAATTCTCCATTTTCTTTCATTTTAATTGCTTTAGATAAGCTTTTCCCATTTTTAGCTTGATAATGATAGCACTCTTTATAGTTATCTAATTTCTGCTTATCAAATTTATCAGATAATTCCCACGCTTTATATATGCTTTCCTTTATATCAGAAAATATTGATGAGTTATCATAGTCACTGGAAATTAACACATTAGCCTCAGTATTTTTATTAAATGCAGAGTAGGTGAAATTTGAACTACCTATTATTGCTGACCAATCTTTATCAGAATTATAGAACAAATATACCTTTGGATGAAATGTCCCATCAGTTTGCATAATATACTTTATGTTCTTATTATTGATATATGCTTCAATAAAACTAGGGTGTGTTTGGTAAAAATGTAAGCCTACCACAATTCGCTTTACTTTTGATATATTTTCAGAAAGTAACTTGGCTATTTCAAACTCTTTAATGTTGCCTGCCCATGCAACAGACCATTCATAGTAGTCGTATTTGTTACATAACTCTTCAAATGTGTTTTTCAATGTAGTATAATCTAGTAGTAGTTTCATAGCGTTTATAGTATTTTAATTTAGATGTTAGTTTTGCAAAGTTAGCAATTTATTGCATAATTCAATGGAATTTTTGTAAATTTTGCAGTATCTAGTTTGTATCGAGAATTAATAACACAATAAAAATAGGGTGACACCATGCTTACTTGCGGTGTCACCCTATTTTAATAAGGAAATATATTAGAATTAGTTTCGTTTACGTCTAATTAGTAGTACTATACACGCTATTGTTAGAAGTGCTGGAATAATGAACATCAGCACCGCTTTTATAGCTGAAATAGAGCTGTTAGTAGCTGTAACCTTATTATCTGGATCTGGTTCACGATATGATTGAACTGGGAACTCTTCGTATGATAGGTTACGGAAAGTTTCAGTAATCAGTGTGAAGTTAGAGCTTCTAAAACCAGGTCTGTCTGTTGATAACTCAAGAGTTGAAATACAATCAGCATCGCCAATAACAAATATACGTTGCTCTTTGTTGTTAATCTGGCGTGTAAGATATAGCATTATTGAGTTAGATTGCTCTTTCTCTCCTATCTCACTATTTATCTTTGATTTCTCATTGATGAAATCTGTTGTCTCAAGCTCTATCCATGAACCTTCGCTATTAGATTTCAGAATCTCTGTTATATTAAAGCCCTTAGTTGAGTCTATAACCTCTACCGCCGCTGCCGATGGTGTTACGATAGAGTATCCATAGTTTGCATATCTTGTATATGTAGTAGATGCTACCTTAGCATCTTCAGTAATATTTGCAGCTACTATATCATCTCTTGTTATACTTGAAGGGTTTACAATAATACCATCTGATAATTTAAGACCAAGTTTTGCAATGATAGGATTTAGGATATGTTGGCGTTTAGGCTCTCCTAATATCAATATATTACCGCCTCTATCTATATACTCAAACAGATTCTTTTTCTCCTCCTCAGTGAACTCTACTCTTGGGTCAGCCAATACAATAATATTTACCTTAGGCGACACGCTAGCCGATAACTCAACATCAACAACATGGAAACCACCATTTAATAGCGAGTATCTGAATGTGTTATTCTTAGCAAACGAACCATAACCACGCTCGCTCATATCACTACTTCCACGCTCTTTATGCCCTACGATGAATCCAACTGTTGGCGACTCTTTATATAGAGTTTTTAGTGCAGTTGATATTTGAGCCTCAAACGGATCTTTATAGTTATCCTCGTATAGGCGTAGCTTAGTTTTTTTGTTATTAGCAGATATAACCCTAACAAAACGACCATTCTCAGAGGCTATATCATCAAGTTTAAGTACCTCATCATTAGTAAGGAAATCAGATTTTTTCTTTCCAGAATATTTGCATCTCTCATCCATTATATCCTCAACGGTTCTATTCTCAAAATCAATTGTGCCATACTTACTTGTTCCCTTGCCGTAGTAATATACATACTTCATCTTTATCTCAGGCTTGAAACGAGTATATTGATCAAATTCTGCTATATCCCTTATCCTATTTCTTGGAGCACCGTCACTATAAGTATCATCAAGATAATTAACATAAGTGGTAATAGTCATAGGTCCATCTAACTTCTCAAGGATACCCTTACTCTCATCAGTAAGTGTATTGCGCTGCATTCTTGTTGTGTCTAGATAGAATTTGAAATGTGGTAGCGATGATATATAACCAACAAATAGAGCCGATAACACCACAATACCATATTTGGTAATACGTTTAGAGATAGATAGTTTAAGTCTCTCTCCTTGTAGCTTAACATAAGATAGTCCTAAGAACATAAATATGATTAGCATGAAGTAGAGTAGATCATTAGTACTAATAATACCACTTAAGAAAGATCTACTTCTGCCTGATATTGATAACCAGTAGGTAATATCTCTCACAAAGTCGTGCTCTTGTCCTACGCCTCCAATAAAATTAAGGAGTGCTAATACTGCTAATGTTCCAACAACAGCAACAACCTGATATTTTGTAATTGTAGACATAAAGAGTCCTATGGCAGCATAGGCAGCTATTGTAACAAATACTCCAAACATACCTGTAAGCATCAATGGTATATCGGGTTTTACTATTGAGAAAGAGGTGCAGATGATAGGGAAAATTAATAGAGTACAAAGCATAACAGAGTAAACTATTGATGCAAGGTATTTACCTAAAATAATCTCATTATTAGATACAGGCGATGAGTATAGTAGTTTAATAGAGCCACTACTCAACTCTCTACTCATTAAGCCCATAGTGAAAAGAGGAATATATAGGTATAGATGATTAAGTAGCTTAGTATATAAACCACTGTAACCACTGAAGATTTGCGCAGAGAGTGATCTTGCACCATACCCTAGCTCTTGACTTCGTAATGAATACTCAAGTGATGTAGTGAAATCCATACCCACCTGAAAAGCAAAGACAATCAATATAAGCCAAGCTATTGGAGAGCAGAACATAACTATCAACTCTGATCTCATTATTCTTAATATTGTTCTCATTATAATACAATAAAATTTATACAGTTTACATTCGGGAACTCCCCATTATTTATTTGTGGCACCTGATAACTTAGCAAATACCTTATCAAGCGACTCTTTTTCAAGAGTTATCTCACGCAGTGCCCAGTCGTTCTTTACGGCAAGGTGAGTTATTCTCTTCATTATTGAGTTATCACCTTCAAAATGTACACGAATACGTGTGCGGGTAAGTCTTTCAATACGCTCAATGCCCTCTATCTTCATTAACTCAGATGTAGGAGGTGCATTATGCATTATTGCCATCAATACACTAGGTGCAAGATAGTTATTAAACTTATCTGCCGTACCTTCGAATACGGTGTTACCCTTCTCAATCATGATAATATAATCACAAATAGCTCTCACCTCTGATAAGATATGGGTTGAAATAAGCACCGCTCTATCTTTAGCTATCTCTTTTATCAGATGGCGAACTCCTGTAATCTGATTAGGATCTAATCCGTTAGTAGGCTCGTCAAGAATAACAAATAGAGGATCATGAATTATTGACTGTGCAATACCAGCCCTCTGCTGATAACCTCCTGATAGGTGCTTTAGCTGACGCTTACTAAAGTGCGATATTCCACACTTCTCTTTAGCTCTCTCCATAGCAGGTATAATATCCTCTTTAGGCATATTACGAAGTACAGCACAGTGATAAAGATACTCATCTACCGTCATCTCAAGATGAAGAGGTGCCTTTTGTGGTAAGAAACCAATAAAACGCTTAGCCTCTTTGGGTTGCTCACGTAGGTTAATACCATTGATATATACATCTCCCTCTGTCTGGGTTAATACATTACAGATGATGTTCATTGTTGTAGATTTACCAGCTCCATTAGAACCTAGTAGACCAAAAACACCCTTATCTGCTATCTCAAAATTTATATTCTTAATAGCCCAATCAACACTATATCGGTGTGATAATTTTTTTACTTCAACTATTTTATTTTTTTCTGCCATAACCTATTTCTTTTGCCTTTTAATAATCGTCATCACTCCACTTACCGCTATTGCTAGAGGTATAATTAGCATAAACAGTAACTGTATTGGTGTACGCCATCCGCCCGATACGTTTATCTTATTATCAATATTTCTAGGTCCTTTAGTGCTAATAGGGTATTTGTCGTCTGATAACCATCTCAACGAACCTAATAACCACTGTATATTATTTACCGAAGAACCTGGACGAGATAGAGATAACTCCTCATTTGCAATAAAGTCAGAGTCTCCTACAATAATTATTCGCTGTGTAGTACCATTTATCTCTCTACTCATATTGATACTAGTAACTAAACTGCCTAGTTTCTCGTTCCTATCATCGCCACAAATAAACTCTCCATCAACAATATCTGTTGTGTTGTAATCTACCCACGTGCTATCAGATGTCTTCATTATTGGTGTTACCTCAAAATCTTTTGCACCGCTATAATCAATAGCAACAACTGTTGGTGTTGATACTCCATAGCCCCAGCTCTTCATGCTTTCAAATGTGTGATTTAGTTTGGCAGCCTCTTCAGTATATACTGAACGTATTGAGGTAGGCGATGATAAAGCACCACTCTGTGCCACAATACCATCATAGAACTTAACACCTAACTTATTTACTATTTTGTTCATGTTTTCGCCACGGTTGTGCTCTCCAAAAATAATCATTGAACCACCACGCTCTATAAACTCTTCTACCTTCTTTTGTGCAACATCTGAAAGAGGTTTTGCAAGGTCTGAAATAGCTAAAACATCTACATCGTCAAGATTATCTTTATCTAAGTCTACACTCTTTGAGTCGAAGCCCTGATTTACTACTGAGTATCTAAACCAAAGATTAGTTGCTATTGACGAGAAACTACGAGACTCATATCTGTCGATAATACGTGAACCGTAACCCTCTGAGAAGGCTATCATTTGTGCAGGCTCACTAAGACGCTTAAATGTAGCAGTTATCTCAGGCTCATTCGGGTGCTCATGTCTATCGTCGAATAGTCTTAATACCTCTCTTGTGCCATCCTCTTTCTCTAATACCCTGATAAATTGATAACCCTCTGCTGAAATTAAATCTTTATCTTTCTTTAGTTCGTCAAATGGCTTGAAAATTTTAGGATTTAGAGAGCTAATCTTACAAAGAGCTTTAACTCTCTCTTCGTCGTTCATATCAGGATACTTACTATCTAGAGATGGGTTATATGCTTGATGATAGTAGTAAACATACTTCATCTTTATCTCTGGCTTAAAGCGTATATACTCTTCAAATCTTTCAATATCATAATTACGGTTGTGAGGAAGTCCTGCAATATAACTCTTACCTAAGATATTAACGTAAGTTGTCATAGTCATTGCACCATCTAATTTTTTTATAACAGCTTGACTCTCTTCTGATAAAGTGTTAGATTTGGCGTAAGTTGCATCATAATACATCTTAACCTGAGGTATAGAAGTGATATAACCTATTCCGATATGTATGATTACAATAGTCAAGTAACCCACAATTTTTCTATTAAGGCTCATAACCCTCTTCTCACTATTAAGTTTGAAGATAGAAAGTGCGATAAATAGAGATATAACTATTAAGAAATAGAATAGATCAGCACTTGAGAGTAGTCCCCTAATAAAAGGTGTTGATCTGCCATACATAGATAACCAATATGTAATATCACGTACAAAATCTATACTTTGTCCTACATCACCAATAAAATTAAATACTGCAAGTGCCGCTAGTGTTCCAACAGCTGCTACCACTTGATATGGAGTGATAGAGGACATAAATAGACCTATTGCCGAGTAGGCTAGTATTAACAGATAGATACCTAGCATTGATACCAGTAGAAGACTCATTTGGAAATTCTCAACCACAGCAGCAGAGAATAGTACATTCACCCCAATAATCATTACTAAGGCAAAACCATACACCTTCATAGCTACAAATTTACCCAATATAATAGCATAGTTATTAATTGGCGACGAGTAGAGTAGTTTAATAGTACCCGAAGAGTACTCTCTACTCATTAACCCCATCGTTACAAGAGGTATATATAGATATAAATTTTTAAGTATTGGGTTTAATATACCTGACATCCAGTTATTATAGATACTCTCAGATACACCCCACAAACCTCGTCCTAACGACTGTGAGTGAAGCTGACCATCCAGCACGTTGGCATAGTCAAAACCTATCAGTGTAGCAAATATTACTAGTACTAACCAAGCTATTGGCGAATAGAACATGGTGCTAAGCTCAATTCTCGCAACATTCAATATTTGCTTTGTGTTATTATTTAGTTTCATCATTTATTGTTGTTATTTAGTGTCAAACTATTTTTTTTTCTTCTCCATACCAGATAATTTAGCGAATATCTCGCTTAAATCATAGCGTTCAACGGCTAGCTCTTTTATCTCCCAGCCCCTTTCGACCGCCGTTTTTATATAACTCTCACTAATAGTTAAATCTTCATCATAAAACACTCTAAAGCAGCCATCTTCAAGCTCTTCAACGCTCTTGTTAGGAGCAACAGCTATCACCTCGTCTAGTGTAGGAGGGTTCTCAAATGAAACAACAAAACTATCTGGTGCAACATAGTTATCAAACTCTTCCATAGTTCCTGAGAATACCAATTTACCATTCTCAATCATCTTTATATCGTTGCACACAGCCTGCACCTCAGATAGTATGTGTGTTGAGAGAAGTATAGAGTGATCCTCTGCTATCTCACGTATAAGATTACGTATATCAACTATCTGATTAGGATCTAATCCATTTGTCGGCTCATCAAGAATAACAAACTTAGGCTTATGAACTATCGCCTGAGCTATACCAACCCTCTGCTGATAACCCCCTGACAGGTTCTTTATTAATCTCCCTCTAAAGTGAGTAATAGAGCACCTCTCAAGAGCATAATCAACTGCCGCTGGTATCTCGCTCTCATCCATCAGACGTAGGCGAGCACTACATGTTAGATACTCTTCAACCGTTAAGTCTGTGTATAGTGGCGGTTGTTGAGGTAGAAAGCCAATAAATTTTTTAGCCTCAACCGGATTCTCTCTCACATTAATACCATTAATATACACATCTCCCCTTGTTTGGTTAAGTACCCCACAAATAATATTCATTGTTGTTGATTTCCCTGCACCGTTTGAGCCTAATAAACCCACAACCCCTTTCTCAGTTATATCAAAACTCACATCTTGCACCGCCCACTGAACAGCATATCTATGTGATAAATTTCTTACAGAAACAATAGCTTCACTCATATACATTATTTTAAAAAAATTATCTCTTAATTGTGGGGAGTAGTTTAGTTCTACTCCCCATATTTATGTGTCTCTTGTAACCTGAGTTTTGGATAAGAAATAGTTTAAATTGCTGATAATAAGTAAAATAAAATATTAACAACAGACTTTTTTTAGTGTGGTTCAGTTTCAGTGCGTTATTGTGAAAGCGAAGCGGAGCGCGCCTATTGTGCGTGAGCATCGTATTTTGCAATAGGGTGTTGAAAATGAGC
This sequence comes from uncultured Rikenellaceae bacterium, assembly GCA_964368765.1. Lineage (GTDB taxonomy): Bacteria > Bacteroidota > Bacteroidia > Bacteroidales > Rikenellaceae > JADFUS01. The sequence goes on along the minus strand of CAYJCU010000001.1, from coordinate 85,909 downwards.
TGCAATAAATAAAGTATGACTGTTTCTTATCCAAAATTCAGGTTAATAGTTCCAGTGATCTATCTGCTTATATTGGATATCTACTATCTTTCCAACCTTCTCATCAGCCTCATAGATTACTCTATCTTCTAAATCATTATTCTTAGCACCCGTAACATCAAGAATAAAGAATGAACCATCCTCTAATCCTACCGCTAAGTGGCGATTATAGTTAGATTTATTGTTGATAACAGTTATTGGTGCATCGAATGTGTAATATATTGTTGCTCCATTTGTTATGTTGTTTAAATCAACCATATACAGATTATTGCCATCAGCAAAGAATGCATACTCTTGTGGAGAGTAGATAGGAAGCGCATAAGTAGTTATCGTTGAAGGAACACCTACTAGCTCGTTTAAAACTATATCCATAACTGCTGGATTACCACCGTCGCCCTCTAGAGTCACTTTCTGAAGAAGTATCTTACCACTTGCTTGCTCCTTAAGAACTATAAAAATGCCATAAGTACTAGTATTTTTAGGATCCGCGCACATCTCAACACCCAATACATCATAACCCGTAAAGTCGTTAAGTGGTACAATTTTAGTTAAATCAGCACCTGCATGACTAGCTGGGAACTCATTAATACGTCCAGCCTCTCTTACGAAATCTTCTGGTCTCCAATTCTCATCATAACCCTCTTGAGAGTTTGGTGTGTGAATAAGTCGTTTGTTCTTGCCATCATAGATAACAGTATAGCCATTACGATTCTCTTTATAATAACCTCTACAAACAATACAATCTTCTAATATTTCGCCATCATCTTCGTGTGGTGTTTGAAGATAGTATTCGCTATTATATACTGAACTAGAGCGTTTTACTCTCATATATAATTTGCCCTCAGTGTCTGATAAGAAATCAACAAAATCCATTGTAGAGCCTGGCATAAGTGTAACACCACTCGGAGTACCTCCGTCGAATGCCTGAGTTAAATCAATCTCTTTCTCGAAGTTTTGACCATTTAAATCAACTGCGCCACTCTCTTGAAAGATAAATACGTTACCAATAATATCTTCACTCCAATCAATCGGCTCACGGAAATGCTCTCTTATAGCTAACGGGCCACTACCTAATTCAGCACCACCATTAGCTCCTGAATATACATCAGTAAAGAAATTCGTTGTCTTAAATAGTACGTGACCAGGTCTTGTTTTAGTATCTGTTTCAACACTTGAGAAGTAAGATAATTGCGACTTGCCATTGTTGTCTGATAGAATCATCCAAGAGTAGTAGCTCTCATAAGGACCAACAACATCAATTCTTATTCTCCCTCTATACTCCATTTCATTACTCTTATCTGTTATAACAACTGATAGATATACAAATTTAACAACTCTATCCACATCCCACTTTATAGATGGCATATCTCTCCACTCTTCAACCTCATCTTCGCCAATATACCAATTAATGGTGTAGTTGTCTGGATTCTCTGAAACTTGCGATGATATAGTTGGCGAAAACTCATACTCCTCTCCAAAAAGAAGCTCTTCATAGCCATCCTCAAAATCTATCACTACCTCATTTATATCTGTATAATCATAATTCCCCTTGTCACTAAAACAGCTAACCATCATAGAGGCAATAAGTAGAAAAATGATACTATTATATTTACGTTTCATATATTTACATTTATGCGTTAATAATTATTGTTTAGTAGATAGGCATAGTCATATCAGTGCCATCGGCCTCTTTGATATTGTTCTCTGCAATATAATCTTTGGTCTTAAGAGCTATCTTACGCATCTCTGTTAGACCCATACCCTCAGTTGAAACAAAACCAGGGTTAGCCAACATAATTGTGTGTAGCTTCTCTTTAGAGTATTCTCCAAATATTGTTGCAGTTATCTCAGCATTCCACCATAGAGGTTTCTCGTCGGCATTGTTATATCTAATCTTAACATCTTTATAGTCGTAATACCCTAAACCGAAGTTCTCATTAGCAACAAGACGTAAAGTTAGATAATACTCTTCACCCTCTTTCACCTTATCTTTAAATAGCGTTACTGTAAGAGTATCTGAAACTCTATCTTTTCTAAAAATAGGTGTCTCCGTTATCTCATAGTGGTCGCTAAGTGCTGTTGTGTATGGTACACCATCTTCATCTTCGCCATCTAGCACCTCAATCTTATACTCTTTATCTTCTGTAAGATAGTGCCCTATTAATGATACCTTAAAATGGTGTACTATCTTATCCTCTGTTGGAAAGTATGAGAACGAATATTTAACAGTATCAATCCTATCAGTTGTTCCAGGAGTGTATTTGTCAAAATAGATATAGTTCTCATCTCCAAATGTAATAGTATCGCTCTCGTTACAACTCATCACGGTTAATGATAGTGCAACTATGCCAATAAATATCTTTATTATACTCTTCATAATATCTTCTATTTTATTACGTTACTTAATCTTATATTGACTGACTCTCAGGTAGAGGAAGTACAAAATTCTCTTCTGTCATTCTTTTAGTAATCAGGTCATTATATTTCTTATGTTGATAGAATATCTGTCCCTCTTGGAAAAACTCTCTATGGAACTCATTTAGATATACCTCTTTGTACTCCTCCATATCAGATATGTTAAATGATGCACTTGAGCAGTTTCTTCCCTCTCTTACTGTGTTGATAGCATCTTCAGCCATACCAAAATTGCCATTAGCTGCATAGTAGTCTGCTAGTATAAAATACATTTCACTTAATCGTATCATAGGAACCATATCTGCAGCTCTGTCTATTATATCATCATCATCAGGATGAGGGATATTTTTTAGAGGATAAGCCTCTTCGTACCAACTATCAGCAACCTCTATTAGGTTCTTAGAGCGATAATCTCCTCCATCAGCATACTCATAATCTAAAAATAAATCCTCATAATGTTTTAGTGTTAGGACACTATTTCCTACTAGATAACTTTGATAATCTGTCATTAATTTAGGATAAGAGAGAGCGAAAATTAAACCCTCTTCAAACTTTCTATCTTTTGAGACACTCCATCCACTAGAGAACGATAATGCAGAATACTCTGTGTCGTTGCTTGTGTAAGTGTAGTTAATAACTATATTAGCATAATGTGCTGCTAAATCGTGCTTACCCCAATAGTTATACATACGAGCCAAAAGAGCATTAACAGCTATTGCATTAACACGGTAACCTCTATACTGATAGAATAAATCTACTGCATCCATCCCTGTTGTTGGAGAGAAACGATAATCTGTACTAAGTAATCTTTGGCGGTCAGGAGTTAATGTGTCGTAAGCCGAGATATATTCATTAGCCATAAGTAGATCCGCCTCTATTAACTTAAATATCTCCTCAGTAGATTGAGCGTTAGTAGTGAAATTAGGACTATTAATATCACTCTCAGTGTTGTAGTGAATTAACTCTTCGCCACCATCAACAGTGAATGACGGGGCAAATAGTCTAGCTATATCAAAATGACAAAGTGCTCTAATAGCAAGTGCCTCACCTAGAATTAGATTTTTCTCCTCTTCGCCAAATCTAAATATTGAGTTGTCTGCCTCTTTAATACTATTTATTAAGCTGTTTGCATTAATAATTACATTATAACCAGACTCCCAAGTATTGTCAATCATCGAAATAACCTCTGCATTATAGGTATAGCTGTATAGTGATATACGATACAGTGGAGAGTAAGAAGATAATCCTTCACCGTAGAAACTATCTACTCTTTCAGAGTTGTAAACATCTCCTAAAGCATCTACCATTCCGAAAGTAAGTGAAGCGCCATAATGTGATGGCTTTGCCATATTTTTATATAGCCCGTTAAGAACATTATGGTATCCCGTAGCTTCAGCATACATATCCTCTTCCACAACCTCATTAGTTGGTATTACATTTAACCAGTCAGCACATGAGGTGGACAATAAGATTGTCAATGCTATTATATATTTTCTTATTTTCATAACATTATAATTTTTTCGTTCATAATTATATTTACGTCCCGTTTACTATATACCTAGAAAGAGGCTCTTAGTGAGAAGTTTATTACCCTAGCGTATGGGTAACTTAATCCTCTCTCTTGTTGTATGTTTGAAAGGTATAACATATCATTCATACCGATAGTTAAACGTAGCATACTCAATTTATATCTCTCAATCAATGAAGTTTTGAAGTCGTAGCTTAACTCTACTGATGATAGAGATAACATATTGTACTCCTGCACAAAACGAGAGTTTGGCTTCGTAAGATATGTATTAGTTTTGTCGTATTGTAGTGCCTTATACTTAGCCGCAACATTTGGTGTGCTCCAACGCTCAGATAATACTCTCTCATCAACATTTGTTGCGTAGATATTCACATTCTCAATCTTATCCATAAGTGTTTGGTTGAATTGGTCTCCTCCAAACTCATACATAAAGCTAGTGTATAGGTTGAACTGCTTGTAAGTAAGACTAAAACCAAATGCACCCTGTGCCATAGGCTGTGTATCACCTAATATAACCTGATCACTAGCTACCCACTTATCTGTAAGTGTACCCAAGCTTGTTACATACACATCTTGACCCGTTGCTGGATTGATACCTAAAGATTTAACACCATATATAGCTGTCTGCGAACCACCCTCTTCATACTGTAAGAAAGGAACAACATTTTCTAAACCTAGATTATTAAGGGTGAAATGGTTGAAATAGTCAAAAGACTCTTGTACCTTTAGGTTATAAGCCTTCTGGCTGTCTGAAATCTTCTCTAATGTATTCTTATTATGAGCAAGGTTAGCATTGATAACTAACTGCACATCTTTAGTGTCAATAGCCTTAACTCTCAAGTCAAGCTCATAACCAATATTCGAAGTCTCACCCACATTGTCGTAATATGTTGTAAAACCTGTTGAAGATGGAAGAGTTACTGAACTAACCAAATCTTTAGTGCGCTTCTCATAATAGGTAGCCTTAACATATAGTCTGTCATTGAATAAGGAAACCTCTCCTCCGACATCTAGTGTTAGTGTTCTCTCCCATGATAGTCTGCTATTACCTAACGCCTTTAACTCAGCTCCGTAACCAGTCTTATACCACTCGTCAGTAAGAACTTCGAATGTTGTTCTTGCTTGATAAGGGGCAAAGTTTGCCTTACCTGTCTCTCCGTAAGAACCACGTAGACGTAACATATCAACCCACTTTACACTCTTCATAAAATCGTATTTATGGATATTGATACCAAAACCAGTTGCCCAGAAAAGTCCATAAGGTTTATCTGATCCAAAGTTAGAAGAGCCCTCATAACGAGATGATAAGTCGAAAAGATATATATCTTTATATGAGTAGTTTACTGATAAGAATCCACCAAGGCTGCGCACTCTGCCATCACTGAAAGAGGTACGTCCATATTCTGCTGCTGCATATTGTGGAGACGATAGTGTTCCTGATGGGAAACCAATATATGTAGAAGATGTGTAATCATTATTACTCTCTCTCACCTCATATCCTGCCGAAGCATTAATCATGTGATTATTAATATTCTTATTGTATGATAGTATAGAGTTAAATTCAATACTTATATCCTCGCTGCTAGATAGATAATATGTGCCTGATTGTGAATTATCATCAGATGCAATATTTATATTTCTACTGTTCAAAGATAGTGGATCATAGAACTCATCTCTGCCACCGTTATTTAAAGTCATACTAAATTGACTCTTAAATAGTAGGTCTCTAGTTATATTCCAATTGATAGATAGGTTGTTAATAAACTCTTTACTCTCACTTCTATTAAAGTTACCCAAAGTAGACTCATAAAGCGGATTTAACTTGTTAAATGTACCAGAACCCCACTCTAATTCACGTAGTAACTCACCATTCTCATCCTCATAAGCATCATAAGGTTGCTGGTCTGCATAGTCTGAGAAATCACCATAAGGAGACTCTGTTGATATTGTTTGCTGGAAAGATGTGTAGTTACGAATAGCTAAATTCTTATATGTGTATTGAACATATAAACCTGCACTATAATTATCACGTCCTGAACCCTTCATAACACCATCACCATCAGTGTAGTTAAGATCTAGACCAAAACGTAGATTCTCTGAACCACCATCAACATATAAAGAGTGCTTGCTATTAAACACATTTTGTAGCGGAAGAGCTAACCAATCAGTATCTACCCCTCTAAGTACATCAGCACGCTTATTATTATACTCTCTAGCTAAATCATAAGAATCTTCAAGTTCATTAAGAGCGGGATCCCATGTATAGTAACCAGCAAGTCTCTCAACCTCCAGTTTATCTGCTGCATTTAGTAGTCTATAATCACTAAGGTCTGGAGCCTGAACAGTTCCTACATAGTTATACTGCACGCTAACCTCGCCCGCTTTAGGTTGAACAGTTGTTATTACAACCACACCATTAGATGCTCTCGAACCATATAGTGCTGTTGCAGCTGCATCTTTAAGAATAGTAATACTCTCAATACGGCTAGGGTCGAAATCATATAGTTTAGTAGCGCTAATCTCAAAACCATCCATTATAAATGTAGGTAGGTTAGGGTTATCTTGTAGATTTGATTTTGATAAGTCATTACGTGTTACTGTTCCATCAGCATTGAATGTAGCTTGTTGCTTTGCAATACTACTAGCACCACGAATATTCATCTCTGGAAGTGCGTTAGGGTCTGAACCCCACATATTATTAACCACCATTCTAAATGAAGGATCGAATGTTTGAAGAGCCTTAACAACATTTGTCTTTGAGGCTTTAAGAAGCTCCTCACGCTTGATTGTTACGGTATTACCTGTAAATCCTTGCTTACGAACATTAACATAACCAGTAGTAATAACATCGTCGATAGCTAGTTCATCCTCTTGAAGTTCAATCACTAACATCTTGTCATCGTTCTCCTCCGTAATGGTTATCACTCTGCTCTTCATGCCATAATATCCAACCTCTATCTCTGTGCCAATTTGAACATTAAGAATGAAATTTCCATCATCATCAGTAACAGTTCCTGTTCCATCTTCCTTGATGATAGTAGCTCCTACAAGAGGATTTTTGCGATGTGTAACCTTACCTTTAATCGGGATAATAACAATTTCGTTTCTAATAGTTGTTGTATCGCTGCTATTAGATGGTTGTTTAAATATAGTTATCATATCTCCGCCAGATACCTTATAAGTATAAGGTGTATCCATAAGTAGTTGGTCTAATACACTCTTAATACTTTGGTCTGCAACCTCTAATGAATAGATTGCTTGTGTTGCATCAACACTCTTATCATAACTATATCCAATGCCTGTCTGCTTACTGATAAGCATTAATATATCTTCAAGGCTCATGTTTTCACATGTAATGCTTACTCTCTTATCTTGCATTGTAGAAGATAACACCTCATTAGTTGTCACCATATTGGCGGAACTAGAAATTGTGGTGGATAGCATTAAAATTAATAATAAAAAGTAACTTTTCTTCATTTTTTCTTTTTTTGCAGTTAATACTTAAATTATTTTTTTAATTTTTTAAATCATTATTTGTTCACTATTTCATGTAATATTCTCCTCCTTTCTTCTCTACAAATTCAACATCCACAATATATGATATAGATTCAAGGATAACATCAATTGGTTTATCCCTGCTTATATGCATCCTCAGTTTTATATCTTTTAGATTCTTATGGCTATGGAAAGTTACACCATACCAGTTTGATAACTCCTCTAATATATCACTTAAACTCTCATTGTAGAAACCAAAATAGTTGTCTACCCATGAGATATGATTTCTCACATCTACCACATCTACAACAACAGCACTATCTTGTGGGTTATAGATTGCTCTCTCATTAGGCTCTAATATCTCCTCAGCACCATCACTGCCATACTGAACACCCAGGCTACCCTTAACAAGTACTGTTTCAATTTTCTTGTTGCGGTTATTTACATTAAACTCAGTACCATACACTCTTAAATCAACATCGTCGCTATTAACAATAAATGGTCTGCTATCTTTCTTGATAATAAAATAGGCCTCGCCACTTACCTCTACTCGCCTCTCCTCGTCTCCAAAAGATACAGGATAGCGTAACCTACTACCACCATTCACAACCACCTCACTGCCGTCAGACAGAGCTAAACGATAACTTTTTTGTGTAGGTATAATAAGCTCGTTATACTCAACCTCACTTTTTTTAGCCTGCTTTTTACCTGCATAGGTTATCACATTATCAACTATCTGATACTTGTTATCACTACTCTCAGATAGTGAACTAAGATTATGGTGCTCTCCCGATGATGTTACGATAACAGGCTCGGTCATAACAATATTTTTAGCAACATAAGGGGCTATTGTATAACTAGCTTCAGGGCTAGTAGTGTTGTTATATATCACTGCAGATAGTGCAAGGATAGCCGCCGCACAGCTAGATATAATCATAATACGCCTACGCTTTATCATACTATCTCTTTTTGTTATCTTAGAGATAATATCTTCAGACAACTGCTTTCTATTAAAAGAGTCCCCCGTCTTAGTGCTCTTTTGCTCTATCCCCGATATATACTCTTCGCTATATTTATTATTATAGATAAAGCGAGATAAGTTTGGATATTTATTCCAATCAGCAACCTGCTTTACATCCTCATGTGAGAGTTGAGCTAACTCTTCAGCAACATTAATACTCCTACTTATTTGCTGAATCTCTTTATTTGTTATATTTTTATCTTTTTTCATATATATTGTGCTGTTTATATTAAGTAAGACAGATGTAAAACAGGAAAACTGCAAAGCAAACCGAAATTTTTTAATAAAATTTTCAGTTTGCTTTGCAGTTTAATCCTATATTCGCTATTTTACAGAGGGTAAAATAACATATAAATATATATAACGTATTAGTTGATAGGTGTTTATAAATGGCTTTACTGATGCCTATAACGTGTATGGATTAAATTAGTAATTTTTTTTAGAAACTACCTTTTTTATTAACCTACTCATATCTCAATGCCACTATTGGGTCTAACTGTGATGCCTTACGTGCTGGATACCAACCGAAGAATAGCCCCTCAAAGAAACATATTGAGAATGTTGCTAATAACGTTAGAGGACTTATAGTTATCTCCCAGTTAAGCATAGAGCCTGCTATGTAGCTTATCACTACACCAAATACAATTCCGATTATACCACCTATGAGCGATAAAATGATTGATTCTGTAAGGAACTGCTTAAGAACATAGTTTTTCTGAGCTCCTAAAGACATTCTTAAACCTATCTCTCTAGTACGTTCTGTTACTGTTACATACATTATATTCATAATACCAACCCCTCCCACTATTAGAGAGATAGCCGCCACCGCTGTTAATAGTGTTGTAAGGATACCTGTAACATTATTTATCATAGATAACATCTCAGCCTGAGTGAATATCTCAAAATCTACATCCTCTTCAGATGTTATGGTGTGAGACATACGCATAGCAAGCTCTATCTCTTCAACAGCTGCATCTGATAACTCTTCGCTTGCGGCACTTGTATAGATAGTGTGAAGAAAATCAATAGCTAGGATACGTTTCTGAACAGTTGTATAGGGTGCATACACAATATCATCTTGGTCTTGTCCCATAGCATTCTGCCCTTTTGACTCTAAAACCCCAATAACTTTAAGTGGTATGCCGTTAAAACGTAGATACTCTCCTATTGGGTTTTTACCATCGAAAAGCTCGTCTACTATTGTCTTTCCCACTACACACACCTTAGCTAGTGTCTGTACATCACGCTCAGAGAAAAATGTACCGCTCTCTATCTCAAGTTGTTTTATATATGGAAATTGTACATCAACACCATTAAGGGTAGTGGGTGCATTATTTGTTCCATAAATTACCTGTCCTGAAGAGGTTACTGATGCCGAAACAGCTGTTATATATTCACAATTATTGCGTAGATACTCAACATCTTTTGGGTAAAGTGTTTGCGCTTGTGTACGACCCATATTTACTCCCCCTCTATCCTCAGACTTAGGTGAGATGATAATCATATTTGTTCCAGTAGATGCAATCTCTTTTCTAACATCTTCTGTTGAGGCCTCGCCAAGGGTCATAACCGATATTACTGATGCGATACCAATTATGATACCTAACATTGTTAAGAATGCTCGTGTTTTGTTGCGAATCAATGCCTTATAGGCTATGACTATATAGTTATACCATTTCATAATATCGGCTGTTTATTCAAATTGATAATCTTGATTAGTTGGTAGTGCAGCAAGTGCTGCGGCTGCTGAGGCAGGAGAGATAATCTCATCTGCTATTATTAGCCCGTCACGTAGACGTATAGAGCGTGAAGTGAATGACGCTATATCGGTCTCATGAGTAACAAAACAGATAGTTTTACCTTTTGAGTTAAGCTCTTGAAATAGTGCCATCACCTCATAAGAGGTGCGTGTGTCTAGATTACCCGTAGCCTCGTCTGCTAATATCATAACAGGGTCATTAACAAGTGCCCTAGCTATTGCCACCCTCTGTTGCTGTCCGCCACTCAGCTGGTTAGGATAGTGTCCTACTCTGTCTGATAAGCCCACCTGCTCAAGGGCATGATAAGCCCTCTCACGTCTCTCTTTACTACCTATATTTGGGTTGTATAGTAGTGGTAGTTCTACCTGCTCTAGAGCGGTGGTACGTGGCAGAAGATTGTATGATTGAAATACAAAACCAATCTTACGATTACGTATTAGTGATAACTCTATATCATTTTGTGTTGCGGCTGAGACACCATCAATAAGGTAGTCACCCGATGTTGGTTGATCTAAACAGCCCAATATATTCAGTAGCGTACTCTTACCAGAGCCACTTGTTCCCATTATAGATACAAATTCGCCCTCATTAACGCTAAACGATATGCCACGTAGAGCGTGCACCTTCTCTGAGCCCATAGTGAACGTTCTGGTTAGACGCTCTATTTTTAATACCTCTTTCATCTCTTTAATAAATGCAAATTATTAACTATTCTTATTAAAATATTAACTTTTCTAAAGGTTCGATTACATAGAACCTGGAGGTGGTCTATTGCCTTTAGGAGGCCCCATTATAGATACACTCTCGCCCTCTGGTGCCTTTATTTTCGGAACAATACCTGTGATAATATTATCGCCCAGATTAACGCCACTCAAAATAATTGTCTCAACACCATCTGATGCCCCTACTGTTACATCTTTTGAGATAATTTTTTCTCCCTCTGTATACCACACCTTACTCTCTGTTTGTGCTCTATTAACAATGGTATAGTTTGCAACAGTTTCGGGCGATGGGTTGAAATATAGTGCCTCTGACGGAACACATATACCCTTAGGCGATTGTGTAGTGATAGTTATGTTGGCTGTCATACCTGGATATAATCTCTCATCTGGATTAGGAGCATCAACAATAACGGTATATGTTATTACATTCGAACTCTCTGTTGGCTCTAGTCGTATCTGCGATACAGTACCCGAAAACTCCTCGCCAGGGTATGTATCAACAGTAAATGATGCACTTTGCCCCACTTTAACATGCCCTATATCTGCCTCATCAACATCAACTTCAACCTGCATCTTCTTAAGGTCGTTTGCAATAGTAAAGAGGGTAGGAGTACTAAACGAAGCGGCTACTGTCTGTCCCTCATCCACAGCACGGTTTAATATACGTCCTGAGATAGGCGAGTATATATCTGCATAAGATAGGTTTACACAAGCTTGACTATAATCGGCCTCTGATGATATTACCGAACCGTTAGCCGTTTGTAACTTATTCTCTGCCTCTTCTAGCTTGGCCGCCGTTGCTGCCCCTTGGTCGTATAGGCGTTTTGTGCGTTGGTAATTCTGCTCTGCATATACAGCATTACTTTTTGCATTCTCTAATACCGCTTTTGATTGTCTTACCCTCTCATTAAGTGTTAGCTTATCCAGAGATGCAAGCAGTTGCCCCTCAACTACCTCGCTATTAAAATCAACATAAATTTTCTCTACTATTCCTGATACCTGCGTACCCACTTCAACCATTGTAACGGGCTGAATACTACCAGTAGACATTATATTTAACTCAAGCTCTTTGCTCATAGCTGATGTTGAACGAAGCTCTACATCGTCGCCACCCTTATTAATAATAGAGCACCCTATGATTGCTCCTGTTCCTAATAGTGCTGATAGGATAAAAATCCATTTTCTGTTCTTTTTCATATCTTTTTTTTATAATTCTATTATTAAACCCATATATACATCTAATACTTTGCGTGAGAGTATATAATTATATTTACTCTGAATATAACTATTTAGCGATGATAGATAGTTGTTTTGTTGTTGCAGTAGCTCTGTTGTTGTTATAGCCCCCTCTGTGAACTGTGTCGTAAATACTCTAAAAGTCTCTTCATAGGCCTCAAAACTCTCTCTTGCTGCCTCTGTTCGTTGCATAAGAGCAAGTGTGTTATTATACTCTAGTTCAAGAGAGTTACGCAAATCAAATTCGCTCTTTTCGGCCTCTATTTCAGCCTGCTCAGCCTTATAGGTCATCTGCTTGATATTTGAGCGTGTTTTGCCCTTATTCCAGATGGGTATGCTGAGTGTTAAAGATATACTATTTATATTGTTATCGCTCATCTGTGTACTCCACGCATGATTGTAGTTACTATTATATGTTGTTCCCAAAGAGCCGTTAATAGAGAGTGTTGGCATTAGTGCCCCCTTAGCTATATCAATACTCTTTTTTGCCATCTCAACCGATGTCTCGGCAATCTTTAAATCGGGTAGCCACTCAAGCGTTATATCAATAAGCTCTGTTAGTGATGGCATATTGCTTAGGCTTATATCGTTATTTGGATTGATAACATTAAGCTCAACACCACTATCTAGCGTTAGTAATCCTTTAAGCTCTATTATTGCGTTATCTCTCTCTATTTTACTATTTGTCATAGAGTTAGCATCATTAGCCGCCTGTGCTTTTAGAAGTAGATAGTCGCTTTGTAGTATCTCACCAGCATTATAGCGTGCTTCGCCTAAGGTTGCCTGCTCTTTACTTATTTTATAAACAGACTCTTGGTGTCTATATAGCTCTTCATTCATCACCGCCTGAAGGTATCTGTTTATAATAGAGATAGTGAGCGAGTTTTGTGCCTGTATAATCTGCTCATCAACCTGCTTTAACTCTAATTGCGATAGGCGAATAGTGTTCATTTTTATCCCGCCGCTCCACACGGTAGCTGAGGCATTGACAGAGTAGTTACCGTTACTATTCACATTAGAGACCCCTTGCGAAACCTGACCACTAACATCGGGTAGTATATCTCTTTTTGATTGTGCTAAATCCTCTTCGGTGCTCAGACGAGAAATCTCTATTATCTGCTGATCGAAATTCTTTTCAAGTCCAATATTTATCGCCTCAGAGAGCGAAATTGTCATCTTCTCTTGTGCTGACACTACTGTTATTAGTGATAGTAGTGCAGCGGTTAAAATTAATCTCTTCATATTTTGTTTTGTTATTGATTCTACTGCAAAATTATAGTATATATTATAGCCCTACAATCAATATCGACCGATATGAGCCATTTATCGACGAAAAGGGCTTTTTATCCGATTTGCGCCCTTATCTGTCGATGAAAGGGGGGGTAACGGCTCTTTGTAGCTATTATTCTCCCATCAACGATTTATGTCGATTAATTTTGGCTCTGTGTCGGTAAACTATTGCACGGGTATAAATATTAATATATCTTTGCAAACATAGGTTAATAATATATTTTTTGAGCGTATGAAACTAATTGATAAAATAAACAGTATTATGCCAGGTCGGCTTAGGGTGGTTTTGGTTCATGTGTCGGTGTGGGTAACTCTCGCTACCATTATGCAATTATATAACTCATTTGCGGGGCGTGATTTTAATATGCTAATTGCTATACCTAACATTATATATATACTTCTTTTCTACCTTAACTACTCTATATTAATTGAGAAGCAACTTTTTAAGGGTAAAGTGTGGAGTTATATAATCACTAATGTGGTGATTTTCATTGCGCTATTCTATCTGTTGGATTACTTAGGAGAATTTTTACGTAATAATACAAATTTTCCGCATGATGAGTTACCACCAGAGAGGGGTAGGGGTAATTCCGCTTTTGGGCACACTCTTTTTGGTATATTGGTAATTGCCCCATCTTTAAGTATTAAGATGACAATAAAATGGTTTGAGGCTAGACAAAAAATACAGCATGCTGAGAAGATGCGTATAGAGATGGAGCTAACATCGCTAAAAAACCAACTCAACCCACATTTTCTGTTCAACTCTCTTAATAATATATATGCTTTGATTCAGTTTAATCCTGAATTGGCTCAAACATCGCTTTTAAGTGTGTGCGATTTACTACGTTATCAGCTATATGATTCAGATTATACAGAGGTAGAGCTAGAGAAAGAGGTTCAGTTTATAAATAACTATTGCGAACTAATGAGGCTACGTTTAGGCGAGAGTGTGAAGGTATCCGTTGAGTTGCCAAGTGATAATTTAGGGATAAAAATTGCCCCGCTACTATTTATATCACTAGTTGAGAATGCTTTTAAGCATGGTGTTGATAGCGATAAGGGGTCGCATATATCAATTAACCTATCTGTTGTGGGCGATGTGGTGAGATTTAGTTGTGTAAATAGTAACTACCCTAAGAGCACCAAAGATAGAAGCGGTTCGGGAATAGGATTAGTTAATCTGGTGCGTAGACTTGAATTAATATATCCCAATTCGCACACTTATGATGTGAAGGTAGTAGACTATAACTACATAACAACATTAATTATAAATACTAGTAGAGATGATTAGATGTATTGCTGTTGATGATGAGCCATTAGCTCTCTCACTAATGAAATCGTATATAGAAAAGAGCCCTAAGCTAGAGCTTATAGGTAGTTACTCTTCTGCACAGCAGGCACTTGAGGCTATTATAAGAGAGCAACCTGATTTGCTATTCTTAGATATTCAAATGCCAACAATGTCTGGTGTAGAGTTAGCTGCAAATATAGATACCTTTAAAACTAAGGTTGTCTTTACAACCGCTTTTTCGCACTATGCCCTCGATGGGTTTAGGGTTGATGCTGTTGATTATCTTCTAAAGCCTATCAGTTTTGATAGTTTTAGTCGTTCGGTGGATAAGGTTGAGCGACTATTGGGAGGTAATAGTGTCAATAGCTCAGCCAACGACTATATAGTTATTAAGTCTGATTATAAATTGATAAAGGTGCAATATAGTGAGATACTATATCTTGAGTCGTTGCGTGATTATGTATCAATAGCGTTGGCAGATGGCACCACTATAAAGACATTATCAACACTCAAAGGTGTAGAGAGTAATCTCCCTAACGAACTATTTAGGCGTGTGCATCGCTCTTTTATTGTCAATCTCTCAAAGGTTAAGGTTGTAGAGCGCAACACCATAATATTTGGGCGCACCATTATCCCTATCTCAGAGAGTTATAGGGCTGAAATAATGGCACTGCTGGGTATTAAATAGGGGCTCGCAAAACTATATTGAAGCTGTATTTCAATCAGTTACGACCTAATAATAGTTGTTCATTCCCCTTTATTATAATCAAATGGACTAAAATGGAGGTAACGACCACCTAAAAATCCTGCGGATTTTAATGTAAATTTAACACTTTTTGAAAAAAAGTGAACAAAAACCGAACACCTACCTCTTAAACGGTGTTCGCTCGCTATCGCTCGTTAGGGTAATTCACAAAACAGGGTTTTGCGAATTACCCTTTATAAGCTCGGTTTATATATCTAAAACAACCTCTGTGATACCTGCACCTCCGTGCTCTACATGTGCGTCAGTAGCCCTTTTTACTACGGGTTGTGATTTCAAGTATTTGCGTATCTCCTCTTTTAGTGCACCTGTACCCTTACCGTGTAGTATGCGTAACTCTCTTATACCTAGCATAACAGCTGTATCAACTAATTCACATACCTTATCAAGTGCCTCCTCCACTCGTGCCCCCCTTAAATCTATATCACTCTTAAAGTTAAGGCGCTTCTCATTAACGCTATAATGCTGCTTTGTCTGCTCATTTATAACACCTGTATGTAGTGCGCTAAGTGTGTAGCTACTCTGCTTACTCTGTTTTTTATGCTCATCACTCGACACAACCTCTAGTTTAGATAGCTCTACACTTGTATTTATATGCCCAAAAGCAACCTGCGCCTTTCGTTTATTTATCTCTAACACCTTACCTATAACATTCTGCCCAGCTATCTTAACACTATCGCCCACAATAGGCTCACGCTTAGCTTGCTCTGTTAGTTGAGAATTTTTTGCAGGTGCTCCCGCTCTCTCTCGTTTGCGCTGCTCTTTACGTGCCTTGCGCTCTCGTATCTGCGCTATCTTACGCTCTATATCCTCATCGGGCGTAAACTCTTCAACCTCTGCTTTGAAACTATCTAGACGCTCACGTACTATCTTAGTGCGGCTCTTCTCTGCCTCTGCCTCTTTTATCTCTTTGATAGTGCGCTCTATCTCGCTATTAGCCTTAGCAATAAGCTCTTTAGCCTCTTCACGTGCCTTACGTAATATCTCTTGCTTCTGCTCTTTAAGCTCTACCAAGCGTTGCTCATACTCTTTCTCAGTCTGCTCATAACGTCGCTCACTCTGGCGTATGTTATCACGCTTTGTCTCCCAATAGCTCTTATCTCTAGCTATCTGCCTCAACTGCCTCTCTATATTAATACGGTTATCACCTATCATGCCCTCTGCCTCTTTAACTAAATCCTCTGGAAGACCTATCTTACGAGCTATCTCAAAAGCAAAAGAGCTACCTGGCTTACCCAATTCAAGGCGGAAAAGAGGCTCTATCTTCTGAACATCAAAAGCCATAGCACCATTGATAACACCTTCTGAATTAGCGGCATAGAATTTTATATTAGAGTAGTGAGTTGTTATGATACCAAAAGCACCACGCTCTTCGATACGTTTAAGAACCACCTCAGCAATAGCACCACCCAGAGCGGGCTCAGTACCCGTTCCAAACTCATCAATAAGTACCAAAGAGTTACTATCTCCGTTACGTATTATCTGCTTCATATTAGAGAGGTGAGAACTGTATGTACTCAAATCATTATCAATAGATTGCTGGTCGCCTATATCAATAAAGAGCTTATTGAAAATAGTCATCTCTGAGGTCTCGTTCATAGGTATAAGCAAACCCATCTGCATCATATATTGCAGTAGTCCCATTGTTTTGAGACACACCGATTTACCCCCTGCATTGGGACCTGAGATAACCAATATCCTTTTGTCTCCATCTAAACGTAGGTTGAGTGGTATGATAGGTTTCCCCTCACGTTTTAGGTTGCGCTCAAGAAGAGGGTGGCGTGCATCACGTACCCATATACTCTTATCGCTCGACACAATAGGCATACCTGCCACCATATCAACCGCCACACGTGCCTTAGCACGTATCAGGTCGATAGCAGCTATAAAATGTGCTGACTGCTCTAGAGATACCCCATAAGGACGTATCTCTTCAGTGAAAATCATTAATATACGTACTATCTCGCTACGTTCGCTATATTTCAATTCACGTAGGTAGTTATTAAGCTCAATAACCTCTTGTGGCTCTATGTATGATGTCTTACCCGTTGAAGACTCATCTTGTATATACCCCTTTATCTTCTTTTTGTTTGATGATGATACAGGGATAACACCCTTACCATCACGGATAGATATTTGAGCATCCTCATCAACTATACCATCGCTGATAGCTTTGCGGAGTATAGAGTGAAGTTGTTTTGTTGCCTCACGCTCGTTACGTGCTATCTCACTACGTATATGTGCCAACTCAGGCGAGGCACTGTCACGCACCTCATTGCGAGAGTCTATTATTCTGTTTATATTGTGTAGTATCTGCGGAAAACTCTCTACCTTAGATGTTGCCTTAGCTAGAAAAGGGTAGGTAGCAGCATTGCGAGAGAAGAACCTAACCACCCCGTCGAGAGCCGTTAGAGAGTTTCTCAGTGCCCCTAGCTCATCGGGTAATAGGTATGCCCCCTCTATCTGCACCTTACGGATGAAATGTATGGTATCAGAGAATCCATCATGCGGAAAATCATTAGCAAGCATCACTATGCTCTTCATCTCATTTGTCTGCGATAACATAGCCCTAACCTGCTTCACATTGGTCATGAACTTTATGCCACTCAGTTTCTCTTTAGCTAGTTGCGTAACACAGTAGTTCTCAACCATCTTACGCACTCTGTCAAAACCTAATTTTATCTCAAAATCAGAAGGATATAACATATCTACTTTTCTATTTTATCATTAATATACTCATTATACATCTTCATCACCTTTGTAACATATCTCTCAGTCTCATTTGATATAAAACTACCACTCTTGACATATTTACGTTGTGAGAAATATACGCGCTTACGTTTATTGTAAAGCTGCTTTTTTATTACCTCCCAAGATGTATAATCCTCATTATAGTGCTTTGCCAATCTTATGGCATCTGATACATGCCCATAACCAGCATTATATGTGGCAAGAAGTATAGCTATATCATCCTGCGTCATATCATCATAGCTCTTTAACATGCGCCTATTCTCTTCCATGAGACGCACAGCACACTCTATATTTGTCTTTTCATCAAATAGCTGCTCTTTGGTTATATCCCAACGCTTTGTATTAGATGGCATAACCTGCATAATACCAATAGCCCCTTTGTGAGAGACTAGCATAGGATTAAATTTAGACTCAACACATGCAATAGCAGCTAGTAGACGCCAGTCATAAGGGGTCCCCTCGGCTGCCTTGATAAAGAGATTATCATAGTGGGATATAGCCCCTATCGGGTTAATATATCCATCCCGCATGAAATTTTGCTGGTATAGATATTGGTGGTAGTAACTCTGTATATTTTCATACTCTTTAGTTGGCCTAAACTCTGCCATCCACCCCTCAAAATCTTTATATAGGCTCTTATTACGCCAATGAACAACTAGCTCAGATTTCACTCTGTCTGCTAACACATGTGTGCGCACTAGCTCTCCGTGATTAAACATATATAAAAACGCCTCATCTGCCCTGCATACAATAAAATTATACTTATTATTTCGCACCATATTCATATAATCTCGTGTCTCTAAGAAACGAGCCGAGAGGGTGTCTTGAAGATAGTTTAGTGCTCTGCTTGATAACTCAGGGATAGCCGTTGCCCCTCTGCGGTATATTACCTTTGTTGAGTCGAGAATATACTCTAAAGATTTTTTGTTCAGATGCCTATTTCGCTTATTACCTAAAACAACATATTTAGAGCTATCTCTCAGTGATGTTGATAGATAGTGTTGTTGTATTTCGTCATTGCTGTTGTGAGATACAACAACAGCAAAGGCAACTTCTGGTCTCCTTAGCATGGTAGCAGTGTATCTATGTGAACCACTAACAATATATTTTATCTGTTTATTTTTCTCCTTAGCATACTTAGTTAGTATCTCATTATAGAAGCCATATAGATTGTGATTAAACTCAAACAGTCCTGGAGAATCTTTCTCAACCACCACAAATAAAGTGTCGATATTATCTATATCGTATATGTGATTTGAGTAGTATGAATTAAAGCCCATATCATCCATCATAGACTTAAAGAGCTCTTTGTTAAATAGTTCTCTATCATCACCAATAGCTGTAAGGTCTATGCACTCTAAAGCCGACGATATATGCCTAGCACTCTCTTTTGATGAATTTAGAGCTAGAACAGCGCACATAACAGCAATAGGCGTAATGGTGAGCCAGAGAAATTTTATAATCTTTTTTAAAACCATCTACAATTAATTGTAGAAACTCCATGATATGCCATATTTCAACATCCTGCGATTGTGAGGATATGAGGCTATATCAAAGTTGTTTCTACCGCCAAATAACTCATTGTTAAGATTTTCCATCTTAACAATAAAACGAAGACGTTTCCACTTACCTGTAGCAAAAACATCTAGTGTAGGGTAACCCCCAGTGATAAGTGTGCGTTGATTATAGAATTGAGATATTGCAGGATTATAGCCTAGGCCATAATATTCAGTAGTATATCTTCCATTAACACCCACTTCCATCTCTAATACCCCTGCAACCACGGTAAAGCGGTAAAGGTATTGTAAATCAACTGCTAATTCGGGCACTGGCGCAACCTCTTGGTTAGACGACGTTTGGTATAGTAATTTGTGATTAAGGTGAAGACCTCCAAACACAAAATTTTTCTTTAAATAGAGCGATGTTACACTTAATGCGTCATCAAACTGCGTTGGCAGTGCATTGGCATTATAGTATATTGTATTGGTGCTAAGTAATTGATTAACACCAACCTCTAAATGGATAGATGGTATTATTAACTTAACCTCAATATCGGTGCGCACCTCATTGCTAAAATCGTTATTCCATTTGTAGTGGTTAGAGTAGAACTCTGTATCCCAATAGGATGGCGATTGTGAGCGGAAATTTATATCTCCCTTTAGCATTATAGGTTTCTTATTTTTTGTATAGGCGGCGAGTGTTAAGTTACCCCCTGCCTCTATATCTTGAGAGCGATAACCAACGGGGAAATATTTTACATGGCCATTCCAACTCATATATCTACTCCACTGCCCTTGGGCATCACCATAAACAAATACGCTCTTTTTCTGCACCTTACCACCTCCTGATAGATAATCTTCAGGGCGGAAATAGTAATATCCATTATTGGCATAACCCACACCTCCTCCAATAAGAGAGAGCACCCCCGTACTGTTAAAAGGTTGTAGTTGGGCAAAAAGCATCATATTAAGGTTGGTCTCTCGAATAGAGTCTCGTGTTACCTGCGAGTTGATATACCAATGTTGGTAGTAATCATCCTCTGTTACCTCACCCCTGCTATCCGTATAAATCTTTTTATATGAATCATACTCAACAGTTGTTCCAACAAATAGTATTCTACCTGTTGCCACCTCGCTACTTGTCACCCTGCGGCGACGTGCTAGCTTAAGACTATCTAAACTTGAAAGAGGGTCGGGTAGTAGGTTAAGAAGAGAGTCATACTCGCTACTAACATACGAAAGAGGTATTGCAAGAGATTGGGTATAGAAAAACCCGTTACCTTTAAACCTTGTTTTTGCATCTGTAAGGTTGATAGTTATGTTTTGAGGTGGGTCTATGATGGTATCTAACACCTCTGATACATTTGTTATACCACCATTCTCACGCATATCTCCACTATTAAACACATAACCAAAATGGGTGGTGTATCGCTTACCTGTGTGTGAGAATACAAGAGAGAAATTTTTATTTATACTCTGCTGATTCTCATACATACCCCTAGTGCGGTTATTGCGATAATTAAGATTAAAACCACTTGTTGGGGATATATTTTGTGCATGTGTTAAATCGAAAATCTCCTCAGCTCTATCACTCTGCCCTGATGTTATATATGAGAATTGCGAATATGCAACCTTAGAGTTAAAAAATAGCGCATTAGATGGTGTAAATAGGTACTCTTTATATGGGTTTAGAAAAGAGAGATTGTAATCTTGATACCTATCACTATACTCTACGGGTGTTGTAGGAGCTCCTAAGTTACCCAGATATAGCGACCCCATACCCTCTTTATCCTGAAAGAAATACTCTCTGTTAAAGTTATTTAGAACCGTATCAACAAGTGCCTGTTTAACTCTGTTTGTGTATGGATTGTAAGTCCACGCAAATATCCTCTTCTGCTTTAGAGAGTCTGCGAAAAGATATGATTCAAGAGGTTTCCTATCTTTAGGATCTTTCTTCTTCCCACCAAGACTATCGGCTGGCCCCTCGTTTTGTGCTATATTACTCTGCTGCTGTTGTTGGGCATAACTATCTGTGTTATACGACTGTGCAAAAAGAGTATCCACACACAGTGTAAGGAGTATTACTATTAAAATATATTTTGCTATTTCTCTCATCTGTTTTCTGTATCAATAAGTATATGATGCTACTAACCTGCAAAAATAACACTTTATTTTCAAAAACACATCTTTTTTTGTTTTTTTCTTGATTGAAACCCCATATTTCGCTATAAACCTGAGTTTTGGGTAAGAAACAATCATACTTTTTTATCTAAAACTCAGGTTATAATTCTCCCTTTATCGCCTGAACCATATTGTGTTTGCCTAGTGCCCCAGGTAATCGCTTAACAGTTAAACCCGCTGCACGCATAGCACGTTTCACAACACCCTTTGCGCAGTAGGTCAAGAGTTGAGAGTTGGGATTCATATAGTTGTAAAGGGTGGCGAAAATCTCTTCGCTCCACTGATTAGGGACAACATCAGGAGCAAAAGCATCGAAAAATATCTTGTCATAATTATCTTTCAGGTGGTTATCTGCACTGATAGGCAGTGTCTCAAAGTCGAAACACAGTTTTGTTATTGTAAAATTATCATCTATCTGTGTGGTCTCGTTCCAAGGTGCTTCATGCAGTTGTTTTAGCTCATTACAATAGAAACTGAGCTTTGTTATTGTGTCTAAATCAACAGGATAGAACTCAATGGTTGTGTAGTGTAGCTTAAAACCTGTTCTCAGTGCCTCAAGAGCATTGAGACCAGAGCCAAAGCCAACCTCCAGTATAGAGTCGCCCTCAGCAATGAATGGAATATATACATGTTTTGTCTCGCCTAACGCACCCCTATCAGAGTGATATAGTTGATTATCAAAATAATCACTAACAAGTGTTGTGCTGCCATCAAGTGTCTCTACTATCTTCAATTTTTTATTTTTTATTTTTCAGTCGATTAATATGGTGCAAAATTAATATTTTATCATTAAAAAATAGCTCTTTATTTTAGCTTTCTCATAAAAAACACTATCTTTGTGCTGAAATACCTGAGTTTTGGATAAGAAACAGTCATACTTTCTTTATTGCAGCTCATTTTCATCACCTTATTGCAAAATACGATGCTCACGCACGGTAAGTGCGCTCCGCTTCGCTTTCACAATAATGCACTGAAACTGAACCACAATAAAAAAAGCATGTTGTCAATTTTGCATTTCACTTAATATTAATAACTTAAACTATTTCTTATCCAAAACTCAGGTTAAAATAGTAAAATTTTATATTATGATTTATCCGATTTACGTTTATGGCTCGTCTGTTTTGCGCAGAGAGAGTGTTGATATAGATAAAAATTATCCTGAGCTTGATAAGTTACTTAGTGATATGTTTGAGACCATGTATGCCTCAAATGGGGTAGGCTTAGCGGCACCACAGATAGGTAAAAATATTCGCCTTTTTGTTGTTGATGCCTCGCCTATGGCAGATGAAGAGCCTGAGATGGAGAATTTCAAGAAGATATTTATCAATGCTGAGATTTACGAAGAGAGCGAAGATGAAGAGCGTATGGAAGAGGGGTGCTTAAGTGTTCCTAACATACGTGAAGAGGTGCAACGCCCCGTAGCTATTCGTATGCGTTATATGGATGAAAATTTTGAGCAGCATGATGAGGTATTCGAGGGGTTTGCGGCAAGGGTAATACAGCATGAGTATGATCATATTGAGGGAGAGTTATTTATTGATTGGCTATCTCCGCTAAGAAAACGCCTTATTAAGACAAAGTTAGATAAAATAGCAAAAGGGGATTATAGATCAGATTTCCCAACTAAATTAGTAAAATAAAATATTATGAATATTGCAGCAATAATGTGGGATGTAGACCCAGTATTATTTAATCTTTTTGGTTTTGAGGTACGCTATTACAGCATATCGTGGATGTTAGCCTTTTACCTATGTGTGGTAGTAATGAATAAGATGCTTAAGAAAGAGGGACTTACCCCAAAACTTACAGACTCTATGTTTATGTACTGCTTTATTGCAACCATAGTGGGGGCACGCCTAGGTCACTGTCTATTCTATGAGGGGGGATACTATTTGCAGCACCCTTTAGAGATTCTTAATCTAAGGCAAGGCGGATTGGCAAGTCACGGTGCTGCCTTCGGTCTTCTGTTGGGTATCTACCTATTCTCTAAGAAAAACAAGGTTGGTTATATGTGGTCTTTAGACCGTATTACAGCTGTTATTCCACTAGGGGGGGCTTTCATTCGTTTGGGAAATCTCTTTAACTCAGAGATATATGGCACTGAGACAACTCTTCCGTGGGGATTTATCTTCGCACGTAGGGGAGAAACTGTTGGTATGCACCCAACACAGATATATGAGGCATTGACTTATTTAGCTATATTTGCACTTCTTATGTTCTTATATTTCAAACGTGATATGGCTATTAAGCGTCCAGGGGCTATTTTTGGTATTTTCCTTATTACGCTATTCGGTAGTAGATTTGTTATAGAGGCAATAAAGAATGTTCAAGAGAGTTTTGAAGAGAGTTTAGTTATTAATATGGGTCAGATTTTGAGTATTCCTTTCGTTATAATGGGTATTACCATATTGGTTATATCATACAAAAGACCTGAGCTATTCAATAAAAAATAGTGATATGGAGATTAGAGATATTAACATATTAATCTTAAATAAATTGGCAACAGGGCATATAGTGTCGATAGATGATATATGTACCATCAATGTCATTAGGGTGGGAAGCAGTAGTGATAACCCCAAAAGGGCTATCGATTACCCCCATTTAAGAGTTATTATTGAGCCTTTCGACCCCTCAGTACCAACACTTAGTAGTGAGGTAGGAGATAGCGAACTATTTAGTAGTTGGATTGATAGTGTTGTTACTATTAAGGGACGAGATAAGATTGTTAATATCGAAGATTGCTTAACACTTACCATATCAAAGGGTGGCAAAATGCGTCACTCAATACATAGTGAGCTGGCTATGCAGCTTAACCCTTTTGCCACAGATAATGGTAAGGGCGGTTCGTCAAAGGTTAAAAGGGTGTTGTTATTGACCCTTTTGGTGGCATTTGTTCCTGTTGCAATACTCTATATCATTGGACTATTTACTGGTAGTAGTATTGCCGAGCAGCCTATTGAGCCATCTACTACGGTAGAGATGGTTAAGTTAGAGCCATCAACACCTATTGTTATACCTAAATCAGATAGTATAGTTACTGATAGCCTAAAAATCGATACACTTAATAAAGGTGTTGAGGTGTCAGATACATTAAAGATTATTAAAACTGAAGATGCTGTTACTAATGTAAATAAGGTTGATAGCGTTATACTTTTTTCTGAGCCACAGGTCGGAGTTTTCTATATTGTAGCGGGCTCTTTCCGCACCAGAAAAATGGCCGAGGCTAATATAATGAAACTCAGAAAGCAATATTCAGATGTAGAGATATTCTTGACAACTAAGTCAGATGGTAGATATATCAACTGCCTATTTGCCTCTAAAGGGTATTACACAACTAGTGGTGCACTTAAAAGATTGACTGAGAGCTATCCTGAGATAAAAGATTTGTGGATATACGAACATAAGTAAGTAATTAAGGCTGACAGAGATAATACCAAGCTGAAGATAGATGATAGATTATATTAAGTACCCTTTTTCAAGTGGTGCAAGGGCGCGTATTCGTGAACACAAAATTGCTAAAAGCGATAAAAAGAGGAGAGTGTGGGGTGTCTCATACTCGCTTTTTGATGGGGAAGAGCTATTAGAGGCATCTTTAGAATCTATACGCTCAGAGGTTGATTATATAAATGTTATCTATCAAGATGTGTCGTGGTATGGTGTTAAAAGAGAGAGCTCACTGTTATCTCAACTAGAAGCATTAAAAGATAGGGGGTTGATAGATGAAATAGAGCTATACACACCCAATTTAGAGCTTAACCCACAAAAAAACGAGAGGATAAAACGTCAGTATGGTCTTAAATTAGGGCGGAAATATGGTTGTAACTATTTTATGACTATGGATGTTGATGAGTTTTATGATGCTACGCAGTTAAGGACTGCTAAAGAGTATATAGTAGCAAATAATCTCACTCACACCTATTGTGGTTTTGTTAATTATGGAGTATTGCCCACCCGCCGCAAGGTTGAGCCAAGTGCATTCTCGGTTCAATTTTTCTGCAAACTGAGGAGATTCAGCCGTATAGGTACTAATCGCAAGCCGTTAGCTTTGGTAGATCCCACAAGGGTTATTAAAGGTGGTTTCTTATCAATAAATAGACATTTTTTTCTGCAAAATATCACTATGCATCACTTTAGTATTGTGAGGCGTGATGTTAAAATGAAATTTAGTAACTCAAGCTCAGGTGAGATACGAAATGTAGATACATCAAACTTAGAGGGTGGTAGCCAATATGTTGAGGTACCCAATCATTTTAATATAGAGATATAATTATGGTGGTTATATCTCTGTAAATCTGTTATATAGCCTTTTTGTATTATCTCACCCCCTATTTAGCTAATTTAGTTTTATTACTCATGTTGGGTAATATTTTTAACGAAATAGGGCAATTTTAAAAAATAAATGACTACCTTTGTCTTTATAGGTTCAATTAATCAATATTGTATGATGAGTATTGCGGAAGGAGATATTAACCTAATAGAGCGATTTAATAAAAAAGATAAAGAGGCATTTGGAGAGGTTTACTCTCTTGTGTTTAGTGAGTTGTGCGCTTTTACTAGGAGGTTATTTAGTGCTACTGAGCATGAGGCATGCGATATTATTCAGGATATATTCGTATCACTTTGGAGTAATAACAACCAAATTTTCAGCTCTATATCCTCTATTAAAGCATACATATATATCAGCATAAGAAACAGGTTCAAAAACCACCTACAGCATAAAAATACGGTAGAAGTATATCAACAGAAGATGATTAATGATTTTGATTTCTTCGAGATGCAGGTTGTAGATATAGAGTTTGAGAATATCATTGAAGAGATGCTTAACTATCTCCCATCTAACTACGCAGAGATAATTAAACTACATATAGAGGGGTGGAATATTAAAGATATAGCAGAGAAATTACAAATATCAGAGAGAACTATTTTTTACCGAAAAGAGAGCGCTATTAAAATCTTAACCGATAAATTTGGGTCGAAAAATTATATTTTATTACTATTAACCTAAAATAGGGCAATTCTCAAAACAGAGTTTCGCCAATTACCCCTTTTAACCGAAAAAAGAGGATACACAAAACTTTTGTTTTGCATATCCTCCTTTTAAAAAAAGCAAGAGATATAAGCCGAGTTCTGTATCTAGTAAATACTAGACCCTTATCATTTATCTAGGTTGAGGGTCACCCACTCAACTCATCAGCAACCTACCCCCCGACCTCAGGCGAGTAACCCTCAAACGTCGGTGTACATGGTCTTGCAACCCGCTAGTAGACACTATCCACATATCACTACGTAGATACGTGGGCTCTTACCCCACATTTTCACCCTTACCATAATAAAATTATGGCGGTTATTTTCTGTTCCCTATCTATCCCCTCACGAAAATCTTCTTATTAGGAAGAGCGGTACTCTATGTTGCTCGGACTTTCCTCCCCCACACATAACGCATGGCAGCGATAAGACTCTCTTGCTTTATTATCTTATTTTTTTTCTATATTATAACCCCTC
Organism: uncultured Rikenellaceae bacterium; assembly: GCA_964368765.1. Lineage (GTDB taxonomy): Bacteria > Bacteroidota > Bacteroidia > Bacteroidales > Rikenellaceae > JADFUS01. Next base: position 58,416 of record CAYJCU010000001.1, on the reverse strand, counting down.
AGTAGCTCATCAACAGCCATTCGTCGTTTGCCAGCTAATTGTAGCTCATTAATTACCAGATAGCCATCACTACACCCTATCTTTAGATAATTCTTATTATCTGTTACCACAGAGCCTATAACGGCATTGCTATTTAGTTCATAATCACTACTAAAAACCTTGAAACTATCCCCTTCCAAATCCATCCACGCAGCAGGATATGGGCTAAGACCCCTCACCTTATTGTGGAGTGATAAAGCACTCATAGTAAAATCTAATTTGCAATCCTCTTTGAAAATCTTTGGAGCAGGACGGCATTGTGACTCTGATATATCACTCTGTGGTGTTGGAATAAAATTGCTATCTGCAACCTTATCAACACTCTCTAAGACAAGCGCACCACCTATATACATAAGTTTATCGTGTAGTGTACCAGCATTATCTATATCTGTAATTTCTGCCTCTGAACGAGCTATAACATCTCCTGTATCTATCTCGTGCTTAAGCATAAATGTTGTTACACCCGTAACCTTATCGCCATTTATTACCGCCCAGTTAATAGGAGCAGCACCACGATAATCAGGGAGTAGTGAGCCATGTAAGTTAAGAGTTCCTAATCGAGGAAGAGACCAAACAGCCCTTGGTAACATCTTAAAAGCCACCACAATACCTAAATCAAGCTCTAGTGTAGATAACTCTTCGATAAATGTAGGGTCTGATAACTTCTCTGGTTGTAGTATAGGTAACCCTACACTAAGGGCATACTCTTTTACTGCACTCCCTTTTAATTTTTGCCCTCGTCCCGCTGGTTTATCGGGCATAGTTACTACCGCAACCACATTATATCCCTCTTCAACCAATCTTTTAAGTGGCTCAACAGCAAAATCAGGAGTACCCAGATATAGTAATCTTAAACCTTTTCCTTCAGACATATTACTTCTCCTCTTTATTGTATATTCCTAGTGTATGCCCCATATCTAACTCTTTAGTTTTGAGGTATCTATCACTATACTCAGTAGGTGCTATTACGATAGGTACATTCTCTACTATCTCTAAACCATACCCTTGTAGTGCTACACGTTTTTGAGGGTTATTGGTCATAAGACGTATCTTTTTAACCCCTAACTCGTGTAGGATTGATGCGCCAATACCATAATCTCTCTCGTCAGCGGCGAAACCTAGATGTAGGTTAGCCTCTATAGTATCCATACCCTCATCTTGTAGCTTATAAGCGTGCATCTTATGGAATAGACCTATTCCACGTCCCTCTTGGTTGAGGTAAACAACAACACCCTTACCCTCAGCCTCGATCATACGCATAGCCTCTTTGAGCTGATTGCCACAATCACAACGTGCTGAGCCAAAAATATCACCCGTCATACATGATGAGTGCATTCTTACAAGAACAGGTTCGTTATCTGTCCACTCGCCCTTAATCAGTGCAAGGTGCTCTAGCTCGCTGTTATCTTGTACAAAAGGTACTATCTTAAAATTACCCATTTCAGTAGGTAAGAAAGCGGTAACACCACGTGTAACAACAGTTTCTCTATCAAGACGATAACGAATTAAATCGGCAATAGAGATTATCTTCATATTAAACTCTTTAGCCAACTCTAATAGCTCTGGTAGTCGTGCCATAGAGCCATCTTCATTCATTATCTCAACCAATGCGCCACCAGGCTTAAGACCTGCTAAGCGAGTTAAATCAACAACCGCCTCTGTATGTCCTGGGCGACGTAATACCCCTTTGCTCTGTGCCTTAAGTGGGAAGATATGACCTGGACGACCAAAATCCTCCGCTTTAGCCTCTGGATTGACAAGTGCTTTCAGTGTCTTAGCTCTATCTTGCGCCGATATGCCTGTTGTGCAACCCTCTCCTAGAAGGTCTACCGATACTGTGAAAGGTGTTGAGTGAAGAGAGGTATTCTCTCCAACCATCATATCCAATTTAAGCTCGTCGCATCTCTCTTTTGTTAATGAGGCGCATACAAGTCCACGACCATAACGTGCCATGAAATTAACAACCTCAGGTGTTATTGTCTCGCAGGCTGTTATAAAATCGCCCTCATTCTCTCTATCTTCGTCATCAACTACTATTATTATCTTACCATTGCGCAGATCCTCTAGTGCCTCGTCTATGGTGTTAAGTAGTGATACTTTGTTATTCTCTTTGTTACTCATTATTAGTAGTTTTAACTCTTTTTTTCTTTTTAAATCTTATTAATTTTATCTTCTCAACTTTTTTTAGTGATGGATACTTAGCTGTTAATTTGCGCCAATACCTTGTTATAACGATATAGTAAGCATCTACATCCATCAATTTAGAGTCTGTAATAGCTTTCCACATAAGAATAATGGCTATCGGGAATAGTATCATAGTTGGGAACCACACACCCAGCATAGGGGCTACGGCACCATCACGCACTAATTTCTCACTTGTCATTGATATAACATAGTAGAATATAAAGAAAAGAACCGCTATAACAGTTGGAATACCCATACCCCCCTTACGTATGATAGCACCTAGTGGTGCACCTATCAAAAAGAAGATAAGAATAGATACTGGTAGTGTTAATTTCTTATGCCAATCAATCATAGAGCGATATAAACGCACCGAGCTTTGCAGTACATTATTATGCCCCACTTGGAAATTAAATTTCATCTGCTCAAGGCGTTGCGTAGCATCTTTAAATATTTTCTCTTTCTGCTCAGAGGTCAGTGTGTCTAGACTACTAGCTGTTACTGTAAATACCTTTTTTATTGCTCTTATACTGTCGCTATTATTGAAAAACGAGGTGTCTGAGGCATATAAGTATGACCCTAAAATATCATTTTTTGTCTTACTAATTGATTTATCAAAAAGAAGAGTTAATGAGTCTATATCATTATCCAGCTCATCCATACGTTTTTGCTCACTAGCATCGCCGAAAGCGTTACGTCCCGATTTTTCGAAACTATAACCCTCTAGCTCCATCATCATCTCTTGCTTGGCAAAGGTATTGTGGCGTAATTCTGGTTGGTTATACCAGTTATAATCTCGCCTATCCTCGTAATTTTGTCCGTTATAGAGAATAATATGCATATACTTATTGTTATCAACTAGGTTGATATAGCCTGAATCGGCAACAGTGGTGCTAGTAGCTGTACGGTTACGTGTGTCATAGATAAGTACATCGGTAAGTAGTTTAGTGTTAGGGTCTTGTTTCCCTACTCGTATGCTCAAATCATCTATACCACTAAAGAAAACCCCATCTTTAAACTTAATCTCGTGACGCTGCTTGGTAATATCGTATAGCACCTCTCCTGCTTTACGAACCGAGAAAGGAACATAGTTATTAACGATAAAAAAGCCCAATACAGATAAGAGAGCAGCCGCAATGATAAGACTACGCATTATGCGGAGTAGCGATACCCCTGCCGCTTTCATAGCTATTAGCTCATAACTATTACCCATATTACCCATAGCCATAATAGCGGCTAAGAGGGTAGAGAAGGGTAGTCCGATAGGTAACATAGTAGATGTCATATAGAAAAGCAACTCTACAATAGCAGAGATAGGTAACCCCTTACCCACTAAATCATCTATATAGCGAAATAGTACGTTCATCATAAGAATAAACATAACTATTAAGAAAGCCGCTAGCATCGGCCCTAAATATGATTTAAGTATAAATTTATCTAATGTTTTCATCTATAATGTAACTATCAATTGCTTACTAACAAAATGCAAAGATAGGTTATTTTTTTATATTAACCTGAGTTTTGTATAAGAAATAGTTTAAGTTATTGGTATTAAGCAAAATGCAAAGATAGGTTATTATTAAGAAAACTGCGTTAGTTTATGATAATTATCGCTTAATATTTAATATCTGAGCAACTGAATCGAATGATAAACGCATCAATTCGCACTGCTCAATACCCTTAATAACCACTATGCTGATACTCCCTGCACTACGCTTTTTATCTAGTCTTAGTGCATTGAAAATAATCTCAACAGGTAGGTCTGTACGTGTTGGCATACCATTATGTAGCAATATATCATCTATCTTATGTTGTTTACTGCCATCCAGTAGTCCCATTTTTACAGATATATCAGCTATCATCGATATACCGATACCAACCGCCTCTCCATGATTATATTTATCACTACTGCGCTCAATAGCGTGCCCTATTGTGTGCCCTAAATTGAGTAGCTTACGTGCTCCACGCTCATGCTCGTCGCTAGCCACTAATCTCTGCTTAACATCTATAGTGCGACCGATAACCTCTTGTAGTAGCTCGTCATTTGATACTATATCAGAAAACGAATTTCTAGCAAAAATATTATATAGCTCTTTACTAAGTATGATACCGCTCTTAAATGCCTCTACCATGCCTGAATTAATCTCACGTTGTGGTAGACTCTTTAGAAACATATTATCTATTAATATAAACTCTGGTTGATTGATAGTACCTATAAGATTTTTGTAACCCTCATAATTCACACCGTTTTTGCCACCTATTGAGGCATCAACCTGTGCTAATAGGGTAGTAGGAACAAATCCGAAACTACACCCACGCATATATGTAGAGGCTGCAAAGCCAGTAAGGTCGCTGATAACTCCACCTCCTATACCCACTATCAATGTGTCTCTATCTGCACCATAGGTCATAAGCTCTGAAAATATCTGCTCAACTCTCACTAAGCTCTTATTGCGCTCTCCGTCGGGTACTACAATAAGCTGATAGGGGTTAAGTAGTGATTTATATAGTGAGTAAACCACTCTGTCTGTGATAAATACCACCCTTCTATCATCTATAATATCCTCTATCTTACTTTTAAAATCACCAAAAACAATCTTTGATAACGAATTATCACTATCTATATATTTATCCATTTATAAAACTCCTTTATGTATATATTCGTTGCTGAAAAGAGTATCAATATCCACTAGCTCCTCTTTTGATAGGGCGTAGATAGCACTCCCTGAACCACTCATCGAAGCAAATACCGCCCCTTTGGCATATAACAACTCTTTTATCTCTTTCATTCTATCATTAAATATCACCGCCTCAAAATCATTTGTTATGCACCCTTGCCAACTGCCTATATCGCATTTTAGTTGCTCTAAAAGTGAAGCTGTGGGGTGGTGCGGTGTTATTTTAGAGTAGGCACCCTTTGTTGAAACTCCATAATCTGGTTTTACAATAGTTATATGCCATCCCGTTAGATTGGTATCTGTTGAAGAGAATATCTCACCTCTGCCCGATACTATCTTAGGGCTATTGTAAATAAAAAATGGAACATCACTACCAACCTCAAGAGCTATATCTGCTAACTCTTTACTATCTAAATTCGTACCATATATTTGATTGAGACCAATTATAACAGTGGCGGCATCAGAAGAGCCCCCTCCTAAGCCAGCACCAAATGGTATCTGTTTATGAAGATGTATTTCAGCTCCCGATATGTTGTGTTTTCTATTAAAAGCGTTGAAGGCCTTAACGCACAGATTATCATCTATATCTCCATCAATCGCAATACCACTCTGCGAGAAAGTTAGTGTGTTAGATGGCTTAATCTCAATAATATCATATAGTGATTTAACAGGATAAAAGAGAGATGACAAATTATGGTACCCATCATCTCGCTTTTCAGTGATATATAGGCCTATATTAATTTTACAGTTAGCAGTTAAAATCATCGTCATCCTCCATTTCAATAATTACTCCATTTTGGTGCGCCACTCTGCGTATAATAATGTTGGTAGCTCCTCTCTTATTCTCGATATACTCTTTGCATGTGTCACTCTGCTTACGCCTCATAATGGTGTTACGTGCTACACTTCCTATCCAACGGGTTAAATCTTGCCCATCATTTATCACAGTTGCACAACCCAACTCTACCATATCAACTGCCTCAGCAAATCGCTCATAATTAGGACCAAAAGTCAGCGGCATACCATAAGTGGCTGCCTCTAAAGTGTTATGGATACCATTACCAAAACCACCACCAATATAGGCAATATCTCCATATTTATATGCCGATGATAATACGCCAATAGTGTCTATTATTAGCACATCGGCTGCGGTGTTGAAATCTTTTGTATATAGTGAAACTGTTCTGCCAAGAGCAATACATTCGCTCTTTAGTTTTAGAACAGTTGATTCTGATATTTCATGTGGTGCAATAATGAACTTAACGTCAGGATACTCTTTCATTGCCTCAAGAATAACCTTTTCGTCAGGTCTCCATGTACTTCCAGCAACAAGCACAACGCCATTTTTTTTAGAAACAAAACCCTCTACTATATCAAGTTTTAGCGAAAACTGTTGAAGGGTGTGAACCCTGTCAAAACGTGTATCGCCCGAGATTATAGAGTTGTGTATGCCTATATTATTCAAGAGTCTTGCAGATGAGCTATTTTGAACAAAAATTGTGTCAAAATACCTCAACATTTTTCTGCCGCTTGAGCCGTACCACTTGAAAAAATATTGATTAGGATTGAATATTGCCGAGATAACATATAATTTTGCCCCCGCACGCTTAGCCTCACGTAGTAGGTTAGCCCAGTAATCATATTTAACAAAGACAACTATACTAGGGTTGATTGCCTTAACAAATCTGCGGGCTGCGGTAGGTGTGTCTATCGGTAGATAAAATACATAATCTACCATATCATAATTTTTGCGTTGCTCATAACCAGATGGCGAGAAGAAGGTTAATACTATCTTATAGTTTGTATATCTCCTGCGCATCTCCTCAATAACCTGCCTACCCTGTTCAAACTCGCCTAGAGAGGCGCAATGAAACCAGATTATTCTATTTTTGTTCCCCTTTAATTTTTGCTCTACCAATCTAAGTAGACCAATACGTCCCTTATACCATAGAGACAGTTTTCTCCCCCCTAGTAGAAAAAGGGGGGAGATTAAAACTATTATATATGTAAAAATATTATATAGCATACTGCTTTACATTCAATTCTGCCATTGCTGCACGAGCAACAGTTATAAATTGATCTTTGATAATATCATTCGTAACCACACGTGGCACGCCACTATCTCCACCTGTTCTGATGCCCTCTACAAGAGGTATCTCTCCTAGTAGAGGTACATTATATACCTCAGCTAACTCTTTACAGCCATCCTTACCAAATATATAATATTTGTTATTAGGTAGCTCTTCAGGAGTGAACCACGACATATTCTCTATTATACCTAAAATAGGTACGTTAATACTCTCTGAACGGAACATCTCAATACCGCGCACCACATCATCAAGCGCAACCTTTTGAGGTGTACTTACTATTATCGCCCCATCTATCATTAACTCAGAGAATATAGATAAGTGAATATCTCCTGTCCCTGGAGGTAGATCAATAAGCAGATAATCTAACTCACCCCAATCTGTTTGGTGAACCAACTGCTGAATAGCATTATTAGCCATTGCACCACGCCAAATTAGTGCATCTGTTGGATTAATAAAGAAACCCATTGACATCATCTTAACACCGTGACGCTCAGCAGGCATCATCATCTCTACCTCGTTTACCTTATGGCTCGATGGACGATAATTCTCCTCTCCTAACATCTTAGGAATAGAAGGACCATAAACATCTGCATCAAGGATACCAACACGATGTCCCATATTTGCTAGTGTAACCGCTAAATTAGATACAACAGTTGATTTACCCACTCCACCTTTGCAGGATGAGATAGCTATAACCCTACCTAAATTTTTACTGTTACTAGTCGCAAAATGGTTCTTTTTTACCTCTTTATTAACTGGTTGAGGCTCTTTAATAATAACTGTAACTTTACCCTTGTATTCAGGGAACTCATCTTCAATTAGAGATGTTGCAAACCTTTTAAACTTGTTAGCAAAAGGATCTCCAGGCTTGCGCAATGCTAAGGCAAACGATACTCTCTCCTCATTAACTACTATCTCCTGTACCAAACCCATAGACACAATATCATCACCTGTCTCAGGGTGCACTAACACTCTTAGTGTTAATAGTATTTCCCTATCTGTAATCATAATTATTTAATGTCTTTTATAGTGATACTATCACTATTGTTAATATATGTGTTCATCATTATAGACGAATCCTGAGTTTGTTTCTGTGTCTCACGACTCTTCTTAACAGCCTCAATTTCACCTATCTTAGCTAGTGGGTTTACCTCTTCGATAACTTTAACTAGCTTTGAATTGGTACGAGCTTTTAACCAATCGGTAAGTCTTACTATGTCTCTTTCTGTTAATTTCTTGTTGTTCTGTATGATATAGCATACTAGTAGTGTGTCAATAGCACTACCATTACTATCATACATTACCGACCTTGATATTGTTGCTGATATTTTTCCATCAACAATTGCTCCCATCTCTTTTAGTAATGAGGCTGAAGGTGTAGTCATCTTCTCCATATCGCTAATCCTTGCACTTAACTTATTAATCTGCGAATTTTTATCTTTAATAAGCTGCTCGAAGTTATTAGTTATATAGCTAGATGTTAGTTCGGTATTATCTTCTCCTTGGCGCACTATAAGTTCTGTTTTAAAGAGATCATAATTTTCTAGTTGCGAGCGTAACACATCAATAGCCTGCTGCTGTATCGGTTTACCATACATAAGTACCTCAATTTTCTGGTACTCAGCTCTATTATTCGTGTATGTAACAGAGTAATCAAGTACATTAGCTCCATCAAATACAAATGTGTTAGTTATATACCTCGCCACATTTTGCTTGAAAATCATCTCACGGATAAGATTGTAACCAATAAATATACTTGGTACAATAGTTATTATTATTATAGTAACCATTAGTCTCTTTACCCTACGTCCGTAGACAGGGTCAACAAAGACCTTCTTCTCAAACTTCATAGAGTTTGTGATGATAAAGGCTGCTAATCCAATAAACACCGTATTAATAATGAAGAGATAGAATGCCCCAAAAAAGTAGTTGAACTGACCCGATGCTAATCCAAAACCGGCTGTACACAAGGGTGGCATTAAAGCTGTTGCAATAGCAACCCCCGGTATAACGGTAATAGACTTCTCTCTACGTGTCTGAGCAACAATACCTGCTAGGCCTCCGAAAAACGCAACAAAAACATCCCATGTTGTTGGTTGAGTACGAGCTAAAAGTTCACTCTGCTCTCCCGCCATCCAAGGGCTTACGGCAAAATAACATGTTGATGTCAAAATGGCAATAACAGTCATAAAACCGAAATTTTTTGCCGAACGCTTTAGTAGCTCAAAATCATTTGTCCCCAAAGAGAAACCCATACCCATGATAGGTCCCATCAGTGGAGAGATGAGCATGGCTCCAATAATGACAGCCGTTGAGTTTACGTTGAGTCCTATAGATGCTACAATTGTGGCAAATATCAATACCCATAGATTAGTGCCACGTATTATTACGCCACTCTCTATCCTATCGTATATCTCATCCTGAGATGCGTGATCGTCATGAAGACTAAAACGCCCACTCATAAATCTCCTCATTGAGAAAAATCTCCTTATTATACTCATATTTTATAGTTGGTATTTAGTTACCACTTAAAACTCACTTTTATATAGTAACTAATTCTTTTTATGTAATGAAAGGTGTAAAATTATAACTTACTTAGGAATTTCTCCTTATTAACAATAAATCTATCGTGTTTAGCTACACCAATAAATCCTCCTTCATCCCATGCTTCAATAGCGAAGCTTATCTTTCTACCATCTATTGCAACAACCTCAGCCATAGCCTCCACGCACTTGCCAATTGCGGTTGCTTTTATGTGTGTTGTTTCGATAGCGATACCTACCGTAGTATCTCCATCTTCAAGCTCTGATGCCACGCACTCCATAGCCACATTCTCCATCAATGCCACCATAGCAGGTGTAGCAAACACCTCCATATCACCTGAACCAAGTGCTGATGCACTCATTGTTGGTAATACTTCGATTCTCTTGTTAAACTTTTGTCCTAATTTTACTCCCATACTCTTCACTTTAAATTAATTAAAATTTAATACAATAAAGGTTACTTACCTTATTCTCCTTTTATCTTGGATGCCATTGCAACACCAATAGCATTGCTCTCTTCAATCTTATCTGTATAGAGTGTACCCATTACCTCTGATGGCTCACTTACCATCTCCCACTTAATATTATCTGCAAAAGTTTTTAGGTTACGTACCCCTCCACCATTCCAACTGCAATTGCCAAATAGTGCTAGGTATCTATCTTTTAATCCTCTGCGCTCAATCTCACGCGTTAGATTCTCTATTATCGGGAACATTTGTGCGTTATATGCAGGAGAGCCGATGATTACACCTTTGCACCTCCATACTTCACTTATTAAATATGATATATGTGTCTTTGAAGCATCATAAACACGTATATCCTTAACCCCATTCTCTGCCACCACTCTAGCTATGTAGTCAGCCATAATAGCGGTATTGCCATACATTGATGAGTAGATAACTACAACCGCATCATCCGCCTCCATCTTACTCCACTTATCATAAAGTGCCAGCACTTTAGAGACATTTGTGCGCCATATAGGACCATGTAGCGGGCATATAGTATTTATCGTTACGCCATCTAATTTTGTATATACCTTCTGAACAAATGATGAATATTTACCAACGATATTAGAGTAGTATCTACGCATATCATCTTCATAATATTTATCGAAAAGTATCTCATCATCAAAAATACCCCCATCAAGAGTACCGAAAGTACCAAAAGCATCTGCTGAGAAGAGAATACCATCTGTCATATCATAAGATGCCATAACCTCAGGCCAATGCACCCACGGCATAAACACAAATTGTAGTTTGTGATACCCTAAATCAAGCACATCCCCCTCTTTTACCTCAGTAAAGTTAGATATAGTGCCAAAATATGCCTCTAATATCTTTAGTGTCTTATTGTTACCAACTACATTTACATTAGGGTAACGTTTAATAATACTATGAATCTCTCCTGCATGATCAGGCTCCATGTGATTAACAATAAGATAGTCAAGTTCACGACTACCCAACGTTTCGCTAACTCTCTCTTGGAAATCTTTTCCAAAGCCCAACTTAATAGTATCTAATAGGGCAGTCTTCTCATCCTCAATAAGGTATGAGTTATATGACACCCCGTTAGGAATAGGCCACAGAGACTCGAATAGATGTGTAGTTCTATCATTTGCACCTATCCAGCTAACCCTATCAGCTATCTTTATATTTCTATACATACAATTAATTTATTTGTGTATCAATAATAGTATCTTTGTTATCCATAATAATTTTAAGAGAGTCATTGACACCAACACTGCCTCCAGCAATACCTCGGCACTCAACCATCACTATATCTCCCTTTTTTATTGTGACATATTGAGATACTTTTACTATCGTATCATCTATATCTCTATAACACTGCTCTAAATCTACTAAGCCTTGCTCCTCTCCATTAAGATAGCACCTAATTTCATTACCAACTAAATCGCTATCTTCATAAAATTCAAACGGAATAACTACCGACGAATCAAATGTGTAGGCTAAATCTACGGGCGAGTTATTCTCTCTTAGCTTATCGGCTAACTCTTTACTCCATAAATTAATAGCCATCGTAGAACCTATTCGGTATCGCTCCGCAAACGGAGGCTGTACCACTTTGCCCACCTTATCTATCTTGACTGCGAACATAAAATTATACTCTAGTGAATCACTGAAAAGAGGTGTGTATAACTTCTCGCCCCTTTTAAGTATAGCCGAATCACATTTTATATTAATTTCTGGCTCTCCATTTACATATTTAGAACAAATTATTTTCATAATAGTCAGTATGAATTAAGGTGTGGCGAAGCCTAAACCTTAATCAGCATTATTATATTAACCCTAATGATCTCTCTATATCATCCATTTTAGCTCTCGCCTTATCTCTTGCCTCCTCATAGCTGCCCTCAAACTCAGACTTAACGCCATAATAGAACTTAATCTTAGGCTCAGTGCCCGAAGGACGAACAGAGACCGTTGTGCCATCGGCAAGAACATATTGAAGAACATTAGATGATTCAATATCTAGTGTGCGCTCTTCGCCACTCTCAACATTAACCATCTTTTGTGTTAGGTAGTCGTAAATTTCAACAACCTTAATGCCTGCTATCTCAGTCGGTGGAGTAGTGCGGTAGTTAGTCATCATATTGCGTATCTCCTCAGCTCCGCTCTTACCCTTACGCACCACATTGCGTAGTCCGTCATAGTAGAAACCATACTCTCTATAAATATCGTTAAGCATACCATATATTGTAGTGCCTTGGCTCTTACACCATGCCATCATCTCAGCGAAAATAGCGCAAGCTGTAACAGCATCCTTATCACGAACGAAATCTCCGATTAAGAAACCGTAGCTCTCTTCGCCACCACATATATATTTTGTTTTGCCCTCATTAGCCGCTATGATTGAGGCTATATATTTAAACCCAGTTAATACGCTATAACACTTAACATTAAATTTCTCAGCCACAGCACGCATTAACGATGATGTTACTATTGTCTGAACAACAAACTCATTACCAGTTAGTTTGCCCTCTTCTTGCCAACGGCGAAGAATATAATATGTTAAAAGAACACAAGTTTGATTGCCATTAATTAAAAACATCTCCCCCTTGTCGTCTTTCACCCCAACAGCTATTCTGTCTGCATCTGGATCGGTAGCAAGAAGTAACTCAGCATCCTCTCTACGAGCCTGTTCAAGAGCCATTGATAGTGTTTTAGGATCTTCTGGATTTGGGTGTTCAACAGTTGGGAAGTTGCCATCTACAACTGTCTGCTCTTTAACCATTGATATGTTGGTAAAACCATAATTGCGCAGCGACATAGGCACTAATCGCACCCCTGTTCCATGTATTGGTGTAAATAGGATTTTTATATCATGATGTGCTGCAATAGCCTCAGGAGATACCGATACACTCTTAACCTCAGCTAGGTATATATCATCAATCTCTTTGCCAATCATAGTGATATTCTCGTTACCACCACTCCACAGCACCTTATCAACAGAGTCTATTAGATTAACCTCTTGGATAATATTTGTGTCGTGTGGCGCTACCACCTGTGCTCCATCATTCCAGTAGGCTTTATAGCCATTATACTCTCTTGGATTGTGTGATGCTGTTATCATAACACCTGCGTGGCACTTAAAATGGCGCACAGCAAAACTAAGTTCTGGTGTAGGTCGTAACTCATCAAAAAGATAGACCTTTATGCCATTTGCGGCACACACCTCAGCAACTGTTTGCGCAAAAAGAGTGCTGTTATTACGGTTGTCATAGCCAACGGCCATACGCACCTCCTCATTGAGGTAGGTTTTTTTAAGGTAATTAACCAACCCCTGTGTTGCCATGCCAACTGTATAGCGGTTCATACGGTTAGTACCCACACCCATTACGCCACGAAGGCCACCTGTACCAAAACTAAGGTTTTGATAAAAGGCATCCTCTAGTTCTGTTGTATTATTATTGATTAACTCTTCAACAGATGCTCTTGTATCCGCATCAAATTCATTAGAAAGCCATCTTTCAGCCCTTTGCATTACATCATTTGAGATTGTCATACATCCAAACTTTACACATTAAACAATTAACATTAGACACTACTACCCTGCGAAGATAGTGATTTTAATCGGTTTAAAAAATTATTTCCCCATTTTTTCGATTAATTTGCAGTAACAAACCAAAAATATGCTTGTTATTAGCAGAAATAGATTATCTTTGCATGAGAAAAATTGCATAAACTCAATACAATTTTTGTAATATTTGTTGCAATATCATCGATTATTAAGAAACTTAAAAAATAAAAATTATGAAATATTCAATCGTTAGAGCGTTAAAATTTTTGGCATATATTACCATCTTATTTGGAGTTATCTATGCTGCTATGTTGGCTATGGGACTATCTGATATACCGCTAGATAGCTTTTCAGATTTCATATCAACACGTCGTGGTATAATGATGATAACAGCGATGTTGGGAGTAACATTACTATACCCAATTGTTGGTGTTGGTAGCAAAAAAGTTAGACACCTCTCAAATGAAGAGCTTATTGAGGCGATGAAACAGAACGGATTTGAATTAAAAGAGTGTAAAGGCACGAAATTAGTGTTTGTATCCGTTAAGTTAATTGATAGGTTTAAGTATCGCTTCGATGATAAGATTGAAGTTGATAATAGTGATGTAAATATAACCTCTCTTTATGGTTCTCGTAGGGTGTTAGCGGCGATTATTTATAAGTTAGGGGTAGAGGTTTTATAGAAAGATAAAATATGAAAAATATAAAAACAAAAAGGGTACTATTATTGGCAACATGCTTAGTGGCAGTTGTATCTGTGGCATTTATCTCAGGCGGCGATTTTAAGGCAGGTAGGGCTATTGATATTTTTTATAATGTGCTAAGAACCATTAATTTACAATATGTTGATTCGGTAGATAATGATAAATTGATACGCAAAGCAACCGAAGCTATGCTGGCAGAGCTAGATCCATACACCATCTATCTTGATGAAGAGGATATGGCAGATTTCAGAGTTATGACAACGGGGAAATATGGCGGTGTTGGTTCGCTTGTTAAGCCTAGTAGAGTGGGGGGGTATCCCACTATTTCAAACATATATAGTGGCTTCCCGATGAATAAGGCGGGTGTTACGCCTGGGGATACCATTATATCTATTGATGGCACCGATGTTAAGGGGCTTCCTGTCTCAAAAGTCACCGATTTGATGAAAGGCACACCAGGAACAACAGTTGAGATGACCATGAAAAAACTGCGTGGTAATGAGATGATTACCTATCCTGTTAAGCGTGAAATAATACGTATTTCTCCAATAGAGTATTCAGGTTTTATAAATGATTCGATTGGCTATATCTCTCTTAGTACCTTCTCAACAGATTGCTCTAAAGAGGTTAAAAAGGCACTCGAAGAGCTAGAGGCAACGGGTAATCTTAAATCACTAATTTTAGACCTAAGAGGTAATGGCGGGGGGCTTGTGTCTGAGGCTGTTAATATTGTAGGGTTATTTGTGCCAAAAGGTAGTGTGGTTGTATCTATGAGGGGTAAAGATGGTAAAAATAGTAAAGTGTATAAAACGACTTCAAACCCAATAGCTAGTAACCTGCCAATAGCAGTTATGATGAGTAGTAGCTCAGCATCTGCTAGTGAGATAGTTGCAGGAGCTCTTCAGGATATGGATAGAGGGTATATCGTAGGAGAGCGTAGCTTTGGTAAAGGACTTGTGCAATCTCCTGAGTCGGTAGGTTATGGAAGTTATGTGAAGGTTACAATTGCAAAATATTATACCCCTAGTGGTCGCTGTATTCAAGCTCTTGACTACACACATCGCAATGAGGATGGTAGTGTTAAGCATATCCCTGATTCGCTAATATCTGAATTTAAAAGTGTTGGTGGTCGTACCCTATATGATGGTGGAGGTATCATGCCAGATAGTGTTTTAAATAGTGATTTTCTGTCTATTTTTACAGCTAGTGTTATGGCTCGTGGTTATATTGATGATTATGCAACAATATATTATCGTAACCATAATAGTATAGCAGATGTGCGTGATTTTAAATTTACAGATAGAGAGTATGCCGATTTTGCTAAATTCTTAGAGGGGAAAGAGATAGAGTTTGAGAGCAAGAGTGAAAAGATGGTCTCAGACTTGAGAGAGGCGGCTGCAAAAGAGCGTAACCTGGATTTAATAAAAGATGAGTTAGATATTATTGAGAAGAGGCTTAAACAGCGTGATTTAGCTAAATCGCTAGCTGATAATAAGAAAGATTTGATGTTCTTATTAGAGCTTGATATTATCGCAAAATATTATTTCAATGGCGGAAGGTCTGAGAGATTGGCGAATAACGATCCTCAAGTTAAAGAGGCTGTTAATATCCTATCTAATAGTAAAGAGTATAACTATGTAATAAAACATAAATCGCCACGCAAAAACTAAATGAGTTGATCTCTATAGTAATCTATCTATCGTTTTGTGTTCCCTCATTTTAATCAAAATTTTAAACCTTAATTTGCATTGATATATATGTCTATTTTAGGTCGTATAGTAACGCTAATTATCTTTATTATGATACCCTCATTTGTAATGGGGGATGGTGATACTATTACTATAGACTCAATGGTGGGCAATAGGATAGATTTTGATGATATAGTGGTTAAAAAATCACGTAAGGAAAGACGCATACAGCGCAAGATGGGTTATACCGAGAGATCTATTCGCAAGGTCTATCCCGTGGCACTAGAGGCGAGCAGGCTCCTTAAAATCACAGAAGATAAACTAGAAAATATAGATGATGCTAAAGAGCGTAGAAAATATCTCAAAGAGCTAGAAAAAGAGCTGTATCGGCAGTATAAACCGGTGCTTAAGGAGATGACCTTCTCGCAGGGGCTTATCTTATTAAAACTGATTGACAGAGAGACGGGCGATTCGTCGTATCAGCTTGTCAAAGAGCTAAGAGGCTCTCTCTCGGCTATTTTCTGGCAGGGTATAGCAAAAATTTTCACTGCTAATCTAAAGGTTAAATATGATCCTGATGATGAAGACGAGATAATAGAGTATTTTATTAAGAGAATACGAAAAGAGCAGGGGCTAGATGAATAACCACCGCTATGAAAGAGCGTAAAAATAGGTAAAAGTGCTATTTTGCGGTAGAAACTGAGCGCAAAATAGGTAAAAAATAACAAGACAAAATTATAACTAAATAAAATAGAAGATAACTATGGTGTTCTGAAAAGCGACCGCCATGGGAGCGTCGCAAGGAGCTTAAGGCGACGAAGCGGTTTTTTGCAAGGCTTTAGCCGAGCTTTTTTTCAAAAAAGCGTCATTAAATAAAAGTGCTATTTTGCGGTAGAAACTGAGCGCAAAATAGGTAAAAAATAACAAG
>CAYJCU010000001.1:0-41427 GCA_964368765.1 uncultured Rikenellaceae bacterium | reverse complement strand
ACAAAATTATAACTAAATAAAATAGAAGATAACTATGAGCAAAATAGCCGAGACACCATTAATGAAACAGTATAATGCTATTAAGGCGAAGTATCCTGATGCTATATTGTTATTTAGGGTAGGTGATTTTTATGAGACATTTTGTGAGGATGCCATTAAAACAAGTAAGATTTTGGGTATCACACAAACCCGAAGGGCTAATGGTTCGGCGGCCTCTATTGAGTTGGCAGGTTTCCCGCATCACTCTATTGAAACATATCTTCCACGCTTGGTACGAGCGGGCGAAAGGGTTGCTATCTGCGAGCAGTTAGAGGATCCTAAGATGGTTAAGGGTATTGTGAAAAGGGATGTTGTTGAGCTTATCACGCCGGGCGTCTCTCTTAGTGGCGATGTTATGACCAATAGAGATAATAATTTTGTTGCGGCACTTCATTTTGGTAAGAGGCTTATAGGTGTTTCGTTTCTAGATATTACTACTGGAGAGTTCTATATTGCTGAGGGTGATGATAAATATATCCGTAAGCTGTTAGGGGCTTTTGCACCTAAAGAGGTTCTTTATGAGAGGGGCTTAAAAGATAGGGTTCTTTCCACTTTTGGTAGTCGTTACTACATATATCATCTTGATGAGTGGATGTTCTCGTCTAATAATGGCGAGACAAAGCTAAAGACACATTTCGATGTAGCAACGCTCTCAGGTTATGGTGTTAAGGGTATGGATAGTGGTATCAAGGCGGCAGGTGCTATTCTCTACTATCTTGATCACACTAAGCATACCAATACAAAACATATAAATACGCTACGCCGTATAGAGGAGGATAGTTATGTGTGGCTTGATAACTTCTCTCTACGTAATTTAGAGCTTTTTAACTCTTCATCGCCCGACGGGGTATCTCTTTATGAGGTTATCAATAAAACTATTACAGCTATGGGGGCTCGTACCCTGCGCCGTTGGTTATCATTACCTCTCAAAGATAGGGCGGCTATTGACGAGAGATTAGATACCACCACTTTTTTTGTAAACAACGAGAGTATAGCATATAATATACGTAATGAACTACGTGAGGTGTGCGATATAGAGCGCCTTTTGTCTAAAGTGGCAACACTTCGTATCAACCCACAAGAGCTTCTGACTGTTGCACGCACTATGCGCACTGTTGAGCGTGTCAAGGGTATGCTTAAGGGTATAAAAAACACTCTTATCTCAGATTGGTATAATAAGCTAGCTATCTCAGATACCCTCTTAACAAAGATAGAGAGATATATCCTACCTACCGCACCCCAAAATATGGTTAAGGGTGGGTATATAGCCGCAGGTATAGATATAGAGCTAGATAACCTTCGCCAGATATTTGTAGGTGGCAAAGAGTATCTTAATAAGATAAAAGAGAGAGAGGTAGCACGCACAGGTATCACATCACTTAAGATAGGGTTTAATAATGTGTTTGGCTACTATCTAGAGGTTACTAACGCACATAAAGATAAGGTGCCAACAGAGTGGATGCGTAAGCAGACCCTTACAGGTAGCGAGCGATATATCACTGAAGAGCTCAAAGAGTATGAAGAGAAGATTCTTGGTGCTGAAGAGAAGATAATAGCTATTGAGAGTCGTATTATGGGTGCTCTTCTTATAGAGCTTACTGGCTATATAGCTGAGATGCAGGTTAATGCTACGGTTGTGGGGCAATTAGACACAATAGTATCGTTTGCACATCTAGCCACTACGTTACCATATAACCGCCCACTTATCACAGATGATAACTCATTAGAGATAAAGGGAGGGCGACACCCCATTATAGAGGCATCACTTCCATTAGGAGAGCGATATATCCCTAACGATTTAGAGATTAATGATACTGATCAGCAGATACTTATCATCACAGGACCTAATATGTCTGGTAAATCTGCTATCTTACGCCAAACAGCTATTATAGTTATTATGGCACAGATGGGGTGCTATGTCCCTGCCGACGCAGCCGTTATAGGTATTGTTGATAGAATATTTACAAGGGTGGGTGCATCAGATAATATCTCTGAGGGCGAATCTACCTTTATGGTTGAGATGCTTGAGTCAGCCAATATTCTTAATAATCTAACGCCAAGGTCATTAGTCATCCTCGATGAGATAGGACGAGGAACTAGTACCTATGATGGTATCTCTATTGCATGGGCTATGGTAGAGTATCTTCATCAGAGTGCTAATAGTCGTGCTAAGACGCTCTTTGCTACTCACTATCACGAACTTAATGAGATGGAGAATATATATCCACGTATTAAGAATTTTAATGTAGAGATAAAAGAGGTAGAGGATAAGATTATTTTCATGCGCAAATTGGTAAGGGGAGGCACAGAGCACTCTTTCGGTATTCACGTAGCTAAAATGGCGGGTATGCCTCAGTTTGTTATCAATAGAGCTAGTGAGGTGCTTCACTCTCTTGAGGAGAGCCGTGCGCAGGGCGATACTAAGATAGATGGTGTTGTCAAGTCGGCAGAGAGCTCTTCTAAGGTGCAACAATACAAGAGCGGTAGCGATAAGATTAAAAGCAGTGGTGTAAGTCTTACCCTTTTTGAGTTCGATGACCCATTAGTAGAGAGTATTAAAGACGAACTTAAGAGTGTTGATATTAATAACTTAACACCATTAGAGGCACTTAATATGCTTGATAAGCTAAAGAGATTAACAGGTCTTAAATAGAAAAACACTAACATAAACAAAAAATATTAACTCAACAAACAAAAATATGTCTAATAATACCTCTTTAAGCAATAGATTAGTCTCTATTGATGTATTAAGAGCAATTGTACTACTGGGAATTTTAATTGTTCACACGGTGGAAAGATTTGGCTTTGCATTTGAAATGGATAAATTTGTACTAACTCAAATAGATTCTTCTATTCTCAAGTTTAGCTCTATATTTTTAAGTGGTAAATGTGCTAAGATATTCTGTTTTCTTTTTGGAATATCATTTTACCTCATATCTAGCAAAGTGTCATACACACATCGGAACTTTATTGTTAGGTGTCTAATATTAATAGGGTTTGGATTGTTCAATAAACTATTCTACACCTACGATACATTATTGACATACGGTATATGCGGTCTGTTTTTAATCCCTATTAAAGATTTGAGCGTTAAAAAATTATTCATCCTTTTTTGTCTCTTTACATCGCTAATCTTTTTTATGTACAACATCCACTTAGGAGATAAAATATTTCCTAATTCGGTTAATACCAGATACATTTCAGATTTAACACTTTTAGAGATAATACAGTATCAGCCATATTCTGTTATAGATTATTTAAAAATTATCTTTAATGGTGGAATTATGTCAGTCTACTCCATTTTTGTTTTGGGTTACCTTGTCGCAAAAAATGGAGTCAATAAATTAGTTAATATCAAGTTGAGAGAGGTGATTATGGCATTGCTTATGACTGTTGCTACCTATCTATTTTTCACTCTTGTAGTAAAGGGCTCTGAACTAGATATACCCTACTTTAAAGTATTTTTTTCATTATCACTCTCACTATCCTATATCGCCCTTTTCTTCTATTGTTATAGGCTACTTGCAAAGGTTAATCTAACAAAGTACATAGACTTCTTAGCATATTATGGACGAATGGGATTGACAAATTACTCGTTACAAGGCATCATTGGGGTCTGTTATTTCTACTATTTTTCTCCCACAGTGACATACTCAATCTTAACTATGTTGCTACTCTTTGCGTGCCAAACTTACCTTAGTTATCTCTATCTAAGGCACCATAAACAGGGGCCAATGGAGTGGGTATGGCGTAAGCTAATTAATGCCTTATCAAAATAGTATCTAATGAATAGTCGATTTCTATATTATTTAATAGTTGCTTGCATATCTCTTGTTGCTTGTACCTCTAGTTCAAGTAGAGGTTTACAAGTAACTATTGAACAGATAATTAAAAATAAGAGATTGAATGTTGGCGTAGCAATATATAACGAGAGTGGCGAGATGCTAGTGGATATTAATAGTCACAAACGGTTTCCGATGCAGAGCGTGTATAAACTCCCTATTGCTATGGCCTATCTCAATAACGATAGTGTTAATCTCTTTTCGGACTCTATAATAATATCAAAAGATAAACTTCTGCCAAATACATGGAGCCCATTTAGAGAGGCGCACAGTGATGGTGCAATAGTCTCCGTTAGAGAGTTTGTAGAGTATGTTGTTGCCAAGAGTGATAATAACCTATGCGATGTAATGATTGACTTAGCGGGAGGTATTGATAGCATAAATGGCTATCTAAAGGGGATAGGAGTGGATAATATCTCTATCAAGAGTTACGAACGAGAGATTCAATCATCGTGGGAGGTGCAGTTTGAGAATTATGCTACCCCCATTGCAACTATTGAGTTGCTAATGCACCTATGGAAAGAGAGGCAACAAGGCTCGCAACCAAGTGAAATGCTGTGGCAGGTTATGCGAAATACCAAGACAGGCAGCGCAAGAAAACTTATATCACAAACAACCGATATAGGCTATAAAACAGGATTTTCAGGAAAATCAAGCAAAGGCATAACAGCGGCCAATAACTGTGTAGGGATTATTGATAATGATGGTAAAGAGGATCTCTTTTTTGCTATATTCATAACAGATTCAAGCGAGGAGGAGAGCACTAATTATGAGATAATATCACAGATAGTTAAGGCAATAAAATAGTGGGTGACTAAAAAGCAGCGATTTGCTTCCTTACTTGCCTATTAGAATAATGCTCACGTACATTAGTACGCTCCGTTTATTATAATAGTCAGAGCGTTGCAACTCACTACTTTTTAGCCACCCAAATAAGAAGGATGCCCCCAAAGCTTGCTTTTGGGGCATCCTCCTTATTTTATCTTTTAATTATCTCTTTATCCACTCACGTGCATTAACAAACATCTCAATCCAAGGTGTTATCTCATCATCTTGACGTGTCTCTATGTAGTGTGCCCAGTTCCAGTTACGTAAACAACGTTCTGGATGTGGCATCATAGCTAAATGACGACCATCAGCCGATGCAATAGCAGCTACATTATAATCGCTACCATTAGGATTAGCAGGATATGCCTCATAAGAGTATTTAGCAGCTACGTTATAGCTATCTTCGCTCATAGGTAGGTGGAATTTACCCTCGCCATGCGCTACCCACACACCTAGCTTACTACCTGCTAGTGATGATAACATAACCGAATTACTCTTTTGAATATCAAGACCTACGAAAGATGACTCGAATTTATGCGAGTTATTGTGTAACATTTTAGGTTTATCGCTATATTCTGGTGTAATAAGTCCTAGCTCTATCATCAGCTGACAACCGTTACATATACCTAATGATAATGTATCTTTACGAGCATAGAAATTATCTATTGTGCGCTTAGCTGTTTCGTTAAACATAAGAGCACCAGCCCACCCTTTAGCTGAGTTAAGAACATCTGAGTTAGAGAAACCACCCACAAAGACAATAAGATTAATATCTTCAAGTGTCTCACGTCCTGAAGTAAGGTCTGTTGTGTGCACATCCTTAACATCGAAACCAGCTAAGTGAAGAGCCCACGCCATCTCACGCTCTCCATTAGAGCCTTTCTCACGTATGATAGCCGCCTTAATACCTGTTCTCTCACGACGATTCTCATCTATGCCATACTGTGATAGACGACCTGTGAAGTTCTCAGGGAAGATAAACTCAAGAGGTTGATTTTTATAGTTATCATAACGCTCTTTAGCTAGTGCAGCAGTGCTCTGCTCTCTATCAAGAAGGTAAGAGCTGCGGAACCATACATCACGTAGCGTGTCTATATCTAAAGATAGTTTATCTGCTCCGTTATATATATTAAACTCTCTGCGACCACTCACCTGACCTATTATAGATGCTTTGATACCCACTTTGTTAAGCATATCAACAACTTCAAAACCATGCTCGCTCTGAAGAACTATACTAGGACGCTCACTGAATAGTACCTTAACCATATCGCTCTCGCCAAGAGATGATAAATCTATATTAAGACCCAGCTTATTTGATGTGAAACACATCTCTAATAGAGCCGTAACAAGACCACCAGCAGATATATCATGACCCGCTACCGCCTTGCCACTATTTATTATCTCTTGTACCGTGTCGAAACCTTTAGCAAACATCTCTGCACTAATAACAGTAGGTATCTCATCGCCCACACGACTAAGAGTCTGCGCTAACGAACTACCACCTAAAGAGAAATCGCCACCAGATAAATCAACATATACTATTTGGCTCTCTCTATCAAGTAGTGAGGCTCTTAAACATTTTTTAACATCAGTAACAACACCTGCCGATGTAATGATAACAGTTCCTGGAGATAGTACCTTATCGCCATTACTATATTTTTGAGTCATAGAGAGCGAATCCTTACCTGTTGGGATATTAACACCCAAGCCAATAGCGAAATCACTAGCCGCCTCAACAGCATCATATAAACGTGCATCTTCTCCCTCATTCTTACATGGCCACATCCAGTTAGCACTTAACGATATACCTTTTATACCATCTACCATAGGGGCAAAGATGATATTAGTAAGAGACTCTGCAATAGCTAATATAGAGCCCTTGCGAGCATCTGCCATAGCAGCTACCGGCGCATGTCCTAGAGCAGTTGCCATACCACCACGACCCCTATAATCAAGTGCCACAACACCGTAGTCGTTAATAGGAATCTGAACCTCTCCTGCTGTCTGCTGAACAGCTATACGTCCTGTTACTGAACGGTCTACTTTATTAGTAAGCCAATCTTTAGATGCCACTGCCTCAATACGAAGAACATTCTCAATATACTCTTTTACACTCTCAGCATTATACTCAAGAGGCTTATATTTTGTATCAACACTCTTATCATTCATCACAGTGCGAGGAGCTTTGCCAAAGAAATCCTCTAGCTGCATATCTATCGGTTTCTCTCCGTTCTTGTTATTTACGAATGTGAAACACATATCTCCCGTACACTCACCGATAACATAAAGCGGAGCACGCTCACGCTCTGCTATACGACGTATCTTCTCAATATATTTCTCCTCAACAACAAAACCAATACGCTCTTGAGACTCATTACCAACTATCTCTTTAGCAGAAAGAGTTGGGTCTCCGATAGGTAATTGATCTATATCTATACGTCCGCCAGTATTCTCAACCAACTCAGATAGACAGTTAAGATGTCCACCAGCACCATGATCGTGGATAGATACAATAGGGTTATTATCCTCTTCGCTAAGAGAACGTATAGCGTTATATGCACGTTTCTGCATCTCTGGATTAGAACGCTGAATAGCATTAAGCTCAATAGCACCAGAGAACTCTCCCGTAGCTACCGACGAAACAGCACCACCACCCATACCAATGCGGTAGTTATCGCCACCAACAAGAACAACCTTATCGCCCGCCTTAGGCTCGTATTTAAGCGCATCTACCTTTTTGCCATAACCAAGACCTCCTGCAAGCATGATAACCTTATCGAAACCATACTTCATATCATTCTCACTATGCTCAAAAGTGAATAGAGAACCCACAATAAGAGGCTGTCCGAACTTATTACCGAAATCTGAAGCACCGTTAGAGGCTTTTACTAATATATCCTTAGGTGTTTGGTATAACCACTCTCTCGGCTCACTCTGCTCCCACGCTCTACCCTCTTCTAAACGAGGATATGAGGTCATATATACAGCTGTTCCAGCCATAGGGAAAGCCCCCCTACCACCAGCTATACGGTCACGTATCTCACCACCAGTACCCGTAGCAGCACCGTTAAATGGCTCAACTGTTGTTGGGAAGTTATGTGTCTCTGCCTTGATAGATACCACCGACTCATAATCTGTTACACTATAATAATCGCTACTATCATGAGTATCAGGCGCAAATTGCTCAGCAGGTAACCCCTCAACAAAGGCACAGTTATCTTTATATGCCGAAACTACTCTACCATTATGTGTATTAGTGGTCTTCTTAATCATTTGGAAAAGAGAGCTCTTTTTCTCTACGCCATCAATAACAAAGATACCGTTAAATATCTTATGACGACAATGCTCTGAATTTACCTGAGAGAAACCAAACACCTCTGAATCAGTTAGCTTACGCCCTATGCGGTCTGCTACCTCATTAAGATACTCTATCTCGTCAGCACTAAGAGCTAAACCCTCTTTAGTATTATACTCCGCAATATTATCAATATAGATGATTGACTCAGGCGAAAGATTAACATCAAAAATATCTTGTTGCAGAGTATTATAAACTCTTAACAACATCTTATCGTGCTCAACACCCTCATTCTCAACAGGAATAAACTCCTCAATACGAATAATACCCTCAATACCCATATTTTGAGTTATCTCTACGGCATTAGTACTCCATGGAGTAATCATCTCACGACGAGGGCCAATAAAAATACCCTCTATAACGTTGCTATTAATCAGTTTAGCACCACTATACAACCACTCTAATTTTTCAATATCAGCTTGGCTTAATTCACTCTTTACCTCAGTAGCAAAAACCACCTCAGCATTTCTAAAAAATTGTATCATCTATATATAGTTTTGTTTGTACAACATATTATCTTGCAAAAATAATATTTTTTTTCGACAAATACAACTATATAGTCAATTATCAAAGTGAAATGGAGGCTAATATTTTTGTGTTATCATAATATCATCTCTCTTATGCCCTACTGCAACCCCCTTTTCAATGAGATTATTGAGTAGCTCTTCAGAGATATTAGGCTCTCTTGATAAAATCCATAGATACTCAGGGTCTCCGCCCGATACCACTGCAACCGAATAGTTATCATCAACATAGACTACCCAATAATTGCCACTAGTAAGGGGGAAGAACGATACCTTTAGAAGATTTGGTATTTTGGTTGTCGTGCCACGTGCCTTAGCATCGCCCCAACGCTCTTTTTTTGTATTATAACCACGATTAAAGACCTCAACAACACCATTTTTTTTAAGGGTGTAGTTTGCAGTAACATCAATCATATTACGCTGGAAGCGGTTATCAATACGGGCAACTTCATACCACTTACCCATATATTTTTCTAAATTAAAATCGGGTATTGTTGGAATATCCAAACTACCCTGCCCACAGCCACTTAGCAGTAAGCATACCGCAAAAAAAAGACAAAATCGTACCATAACTATTATTATTTTAAAATAAGTCTAAAATAATAATAGTTCAAATACCATACCTCAATATGTCAGTTAGTGCGAATTGAAATTTGTAGTTAGTAGTGTCCGGCGAACCTGAGGATTGAATTTATGCACGTCATATCTACCCTAAAACCCACCATATAAAGTACCCATGTACTACGCAGGTGTGTTTTAGGGCACCTATAACGCACCTAAATCCAATTTT
The DNA here is from genome assembly GCA_964368765.1 of uncultured Rikenellaceae bacterium. GTDB lineage: Bacteria > Bacteroidota > Bacteroidia > Bacteroidales > Rikenellaceae > JADFUS01. The sequence goes on along the minus strand of CAYJCU010000001.1, from coordinate 32,049 downwards.
GGGTAAATTGACACTCCTAGAAGTAAAAAAATCAAAATTTTTGTTTTTGTAAGCCCCTATAATTTAAATTGTAACTAATTTATTGCAGGATAGGTAGTTACTAGGTTTTTTGATTTTTTTACCGGACAACAATAATTTGTAGTATTAACGATTTACGCTATCAAAAAGTGCAATAAGCTCTTTGGCAGCAATATAGGCACTTATCTTCTTAGCCTCTATCCTCTCTTGATAATCTGCTATATTGCTCTCAATAACCTCACTATTAAAAAATCTATCGGCAAGTGTTGAGTTAATTGTCTCAATAAGTCTATACTTCTCTTGTGATTTGCGGTTATCCTCGAAATAACCATTCTGCTTAGTGGCATTGGTATAATCTGTTATAGCTCCCCATACATCCATAATGCCCTTGTTCTCAATAGATGAACAGGTAAGCACCTGCGGACGATAGCCCGACTTAGGCATAGGAAATAGCCTCATAGCATTGGTGAAATAGCTCTTTGTAAGCTCTGCTTTGGGTATATTATCGCCATCTGCCTTTGTGATAGCAACCACATCTGCCATCTCCATAATACCTCTCTTGATACCTTGTAGCTCGTCGCCTGCTCCTGATATTTGTAGCATTAAGAATATGTCAACCATAGAGTGCACAAGAGTCTCTGACTGCCCAACACCCACTGTCTCAATAAAAATAGTGTCGAAACCGGCCGCCTCACATAACACCACCGCCTCACGTGTCTTACGTGCTACACCTCCCAACGAACCAGCCGATGGCGAAGGGCGTATGAAAGCGTCGGCATTATGCACAAGCGTCTCCATACGTGTTTTGTCGCCCAATATAGAGCCTTTACTACGCTCTGAAGAGGGGTCGATAGCCAAAACAGCTAATCTGTGCCCTAGTGCTATCACCTTATTGCCTATTGCCTCAATAAAGGTAGATTTACCAGCCCCAGGAACACCCGTTATGCCCACACGTATTGATTGCCCACTATGTGGCAGGCATCGCTCTATAATCTCTTGGCTCTGTTTATAGTGTTCAGGTAAATTGCTCTCTACAAGAGTTATAGCTTGCCCTAAAATTGATATATCACGACGTAATATCCCCTCAACATAATCATCAGTAGAGAGAATGCGTCTCTTAACTCTTTTATAGTGAGGATTAACAACTGAGGGCTGTTCAATACCACTATTAACAACTAGTGCCGACTCACAGTGGCCATCTCGGTGTTCTCCGTTTTCAAAATGTTCCATAACTACTTATCTATTTTATTAGGGCAAACGCACGAAAAATATTTTTAAGGTGCACCCAAATTTCTGGTTTATTCTCTATAAATTACGCTTTTTTGAAAAAAAGCTCGGCTTTCAGCCTTGCAAAAAACCGTTTCGTCGCTTTAAGCTCCTCACGACGCTCACTCTCGTTCGCTTCAGGGCAAACGTGGTAGCTTATTGATTGCATTTAACTTTTAGTGCGTTTGCCCTGTCTATTTTATTGGGATATTAGGATATTGATATATTTTTAACTCAAAAAGTGGTGCAATAGCAACAATATGCTCAAACATAGCAGACTGTATAGCCTCATAAGCTACCCAATCTTTAATGAGCGAAAAACAGTATATGTCTAATGGCATACCCTGTGGTGTTGGCTGTTGCTGCTTAACCATCAGTGTCATATCTTTATTTATATTCTCATTGCGCTTTAGATACTCCAATATATAGGCCCTAAACAGACCCACATTTGTTGTCTCATTAACCTTTGAAAGGTGCTCTATGTAGTCTGCTAATATCGGGTTATTTGTTAGAGATTCAATAAATGATTTATCAATAAATTTTATAGTGTTTATATCTATATTCACACTTCGGTTAATGCGTCTCCCTCCCGATTCGCTCATGCCTCGCCAATTGGTAAAAGGCTGCGCCACAAGTTGGTGTGTTGGAACTGTTGAGATGGTCATATTCCAGTTTTGTATCTTAACAGTATATAGATTAACCTCTTGCACCTCGCCATTAGCCTCTCCATTAGGCATCTCTACCCAATCGCCGATAGCCAACATATTATTAGACATGAGCTGTATTCCTGCTACAAAACCCAAAATAGTATCCTTAAATACCAACATCAATACCGCTGTAAAAGCCCCTAAGCCATATAATAAATTGGCAGGCGATTTTTGCAAAATAATACTCGCAATTATTATAACCACTATTATCGCCAATACCATCTTGATAATCTGCATAAGCGCAGTGATAGGTCTGTTGCGTGACACCTCAAACGTATTATACACCTTAACGATACCATCTGATAGAGATATTAGCATTAAAAATGATGAGATAACTATCCACATTTCAGATAGGCGCATTACATACTTCAAATTGTCCCACTCTATGTTACCAATAAAGATATTGAACAAAATAGGAGGAATAATCAGCATTAATCTGCTCATAAATTTTGTTTCGTAAATAACTATGCCCCATCTGTTATTCTTGCGTGAAATAACCCTCTTGGTGATAATATTAACCACCGTTCTAACAATAATATAGATTGCATAGCTCAGAGTGAGTGCAATCAATAGCTTTAGAAATATAATGATAAATGAACTATCATTATTTATCCCTAGCATAGCAATTATCTTATTATAAAATTCGTTCGTCTCCATAAATAACAGTTTTTTGAAAAAAGTATTCATATATCGTGCACAAAGGTATAAATTAATATTATAAATAGCAATACCAACCTAGATAATAGTGAACACCATCTGTAAAGCCTATTAAATAGCCAGTTTTGTTACGAATTTGCAAAAAAATACAATAATATCAAGTTGAATTTGTATGTTATGTAAAAAATTATTAACTTTGCAACCGTAAAAATGGCGTAATTCTAAAATCGTTAGAGAATGAGTAGTTGGTGTTAAGAAATTTTTAACTAGTGTTTTTTGTATGGTTATTGATGTGTAGGCACCATAGATAATTTAAATTATAATACCTATGGTTAAGATATTGATTGTTGAGAATCAACGAGCGAACAGAAACAATTTAACAGAATTATTAAAAGCCGAAAAGTATGATGTGACAACATGCGAGTGCTTTGCTGATTTAGAGAACTGTTTTAAAGAGTCGAACTTTAATCTTGTGTTATACAGTTCAATATTTCCTCAGATGGATGGTACACAGTTTTTAGAGTACAGAAAAAGAGTTGGTTTGGATATTCCCATATTAATGATGATTCCATCTAATTCTGAGCTAAGCCTTGTCATAAAATATATCAAAGAGGGGGCAGAAGATATTATCGAAAAACCAATAAATCTAACAACACTATTGTTATCTATTAGAAAGTTGCTGAAGAATGCTAAGGCATCGAAATGTGAGCGACCTAATAGGAGACGACCTAAAAACAGTATCCCCGAGATAACAGGAAATGCCCCATCAATCGTGCGTGTACGTAATACAATACGACGTGTAGCGCAACGTAGCTCTAAGGTGTTGGTGACAGGTGCTAACGGAACAGGGAAAGAGTTAGTGGCTAAGTGGTTACATGAATACAGTGACAGGAATAGAGTGCCAATGATTGAAGTTAATTGCGCAGCTATTCCTAACGAGCTGATTGAGAGTGTTTTATTTGGGCATGAGAAGGGGGCATTTACAGGTGCCGATTCACGATATATAGGCCATTTTGAGCAGGCTAACGGCGGAGTTCTTTTTTTAGATGAAATAGGCGATATGTCTCTTAGTGCGCAGGCAAAGGTGTTACGTGCCCTTCAAGAGCAGAAAATAGGACGTGTTGGCGGCACACAAGATATAGAGGTTGATGTTATGGTGGTGGCTGCCACAAATAAAAATCTTCGTCAAGAGATAGAAAAAGGCACCTTTAGAGAGGATTTATACCACAGATTAAATGTAATACATATTCATGTGCCTTCGCTCTCTGAGAGGAGAGATGATATACCTGAATTGGTAGACCTTTTTGTTAAAACATTCTCAGTTAGGCAGAAGGTTAAGACCCCTGAGATAACCCCCGATGCCATGTTACAGCTAATAAAAAGACCATGGACGGGTAATATAAGAGAGCTTCAAAACATAGTTGAAAGACTTGTTATAATGTGTGATAATAAAATTACATCGAATGATATAGAACTTTACTGTAGAGAATAAGTAGATAACGGTAATTTAAATTGTCATCGTATAATAGAAAATATTTTTTTGTATTTCATAAAAAATATTTATCTTTGTGCGATGACAATTACACAGATAGAATACCTATTGGCAGTGATAAACTGCGGAAGCTTCTCAGCAGCGGCAAATGAGAAGTGCTTTGTTACGCAACCATCTCTGAGCACGCAGATAAAAAATCTTGAAGATGAACTAGGTGTAACACTCCTTGATAGAAGTAGTAAGCCAATAGTACCCACTGAGATAGGTAAATTGTTAATCAATCAAATGAATCGTTCGTTAGCAGAATTTTATGCCATAAAAGAGCAGGTTAATGAACAAAAAAACGAGATAAAAGGTTCGTTGATTATTGGTGTTATTCCAACAATAGCACCCTATGTTATCCATAAATTTATTCCACAGTTTGCAAGGCGTAATCCTGAGTTGAGAGTAGAGGTAAAAGAGCTATATACATACCAAATAGAGGAGGCTCTCTCAAATGGTAGTATTGATATAGGTATGCTTGCAGGTGGTTTTATAGATAACCCAGTTATAAAAGAGGAAATTTTGTATAGAGATAAATTTTATCTTTATGTATCAAAAAACCATCCCCTATATGGTAAAAAAGAGGTGTCGGCAGAGGATATAAATGTAAATGATTTACTTTTGTTGCCTGATGGACACTGTCTTCGTAGTCAAATACTTAATCTGTGCGATGGGCAGGTGCGTCATAAAGGCGATGTGGTTCTTGAGTGCGGTTCTTTAGAGACAATACTGCGTATGGTTGATAGCTCAAGCAAAATAACCATAATCCCACAAATGATGGTTCCGTTTATTAGTAGCGACTGTAAAAATCAAGTCATTACAATCAAAGAGAGTGTTAAAGCAGAGAGAGATATAACATTTGCGGTTAATACTAATTTCTATAAACATGGGGTGTATAAAGCTCTTAAAGAGGTGGTTGTGGAGGCAACAAAATTAGATATTCTGATATAATAAACAATACAAATATAAAACAATTATGGAAAGAGTAAAGTGTTTAATTATCGGCAGTGGTCCTGCTGGTTATACTGCAGCTATCTATGCTGCAAGAGCAAATCTAAACCCAGTAATCTATCAAGGAATTCAACCGGGGGGGCAATTAACAACAACAACAGAGGTTGATAATTTCCCAGGTTATCCTGAGGGGGTAACAGGTCCTGTGTTAATGGATGATTTACAACGTCAGGCAGAGCGTTTCGGTACTGAGATACGTGCTGGATTGGTTACAGCGGTTGATTTCTCAAAACGCCCTTTTACTCTTACTATCGACGAGACAACACAGATAGAGGCCGATGCAGTTATCATTTCAACAGGTGCAACAGCAAAATATCTTGGTCTGGAGTCTGAAGAGAAGTATAAAGGTATGGGTGTTTCGGCATGTGCTACATGTGATGGTTTCTTCTACCGTAAGAAAGATGTTGCAGTAGTGGGAGGTGGCGATACAGCCTGCGAAGAGGCTACTTACCTAGCTACTCTATGTAAAAAAGTATATCTTATTGTGCGTAAAGATTATTTACGTGCCTCTAAAGCTATGCAAGAGAAGGTGTTCCGTACAGAGAATATAGAGATTCTTTTTGAGCACAACACAAAAGAGGTTCTAGGAGATGAGGATGGTGTAACAGGTGCGCTATTAGTTAAAAATGATGGCACTGAGAAGAGCATTGATATTGATGGTTTCTTCTTAGCAATAGGTCATAATCCTAACACATCTGTTTTCAAAGAGTATGTTGAGACAGATGAAGAGGGTTATATCATCACAAAAGGTTTCTCGTCAATAACAAATGTTGAGGGGGTATTCGCTGCGGGAGACGTTAAAGATAACGTATATCGTCAAGGTATCATCGCTGCGGGTAGCGGTGCGGTAGCGGCTATGGATTTAGAGAAGTATATATCTAGCCTAACATAGTAAAAATAGGAATAAAAAAATATGAGGGAGAGCTCGCAATATGGGGTTCTCTTTCATTTTTTCAAATAATTTTCAAAAAATAGAAAAAATTTAAATTTAGAAATGGAGAACAATTCTACGTACAACGTTAAGAGTGTTGTAGCAGACCCAACAGCATTAGGTCTAGCAGGACTAGCAATGGTTACACTTGTGGCATCGTCACAAAAATTAGGTATCACAGAGGGAACAGCGGCAGTAATTCCGTGGGCTATTTTCTTAGGAGCATTTGCACAGATAATAGCAAGTATTTTTGATTTCAAACACAATAACCTTTTCGGAGCTATTGCTTTCGCGGCTTATGGTTTCTTTTGGTTAGGAGTAGCAACAACATGGATGATGTTAAACGGCTATTTCGGTGAGGAGATAGCAGCATCGGTAGATGTAAAGCAGTTGGGAATGGCTTTTCTTGGTTACACGGTTCTATCTGTAATCATTACTTTTATGGCGTTTAAACTCAATACATTACTATCAGTATTGATGATTTTAATTGATATTTTATTATTGTCATTAACTCTTGACACGTTTGGATGTGGTCATGTATGGCACTCAATAGCTGCCTATTCAGAGCTTTTAATAGCAATTGGTAGTTTCTACGGTGTAGCGGCGGCACTACTTAACACAGCCTATGGTAAGACGGTAATACCAAAAGGTAAGGCTTGGATTAAGTAATTTTTTGATAAATCAAGCAGATAAGACAGGGCAATGATTGGTTGTTCTGTCTTTTTTTTATAAAAAATGGTTATTTTTTTTGCAAAACAGAAAAAAGATATTATCTTTGCATGACGTAAGATGTAAGAGATTTTATTTTACTAAGTAAGATATATGGTTTAGGTTATATTTGATTAGTGGGGTATTGATTACATTTTATGACAATAATGGTTTGGTGGCCGAGTGGCTAGGCAGAGGTCTGCAAAACCTTGTACAGCGGTTCGAATCCGCTCCGAACCTCACTAAAACGGCTCTGAGTAATCTCAGAGCCGTTTTTATTTGCTTTCTTCCCCGCATTTTCCCCGCAATGACCTATTTTAACTTTTTCCGATAATTATTGAAACTTACTTATCTATTCAATATTTTCGCTCCATTTATTACATTGATTCATCACAGCATCCATAGCATCGTTCCATTTATCGGGCGGATAGTTGTATCTTTTAAGAAGTCTTTTGATAATTCTACGCATTCCAGCCCTTGCACTCTCTTTAGCGTTCCAATCAATAGTTTTATTATTGCGCAGTGCCTCGGTAAGCTCACGAGTAATTTTAATCAACTCTTCATTCGTATAGAAATCATTAACATTTTCAGGCTTTGTTAAAGCATCATAAAATGCAAGTTCTTCTTCTGATAATCCATAACTTTCGGCATTCTGCACTCCGTTTATAATCTCCTGCGCTGTTTTTAACAACTCTGCTATTACCTCTTCATTTGTTAAAAGCCCTTTTAGGTAGTTGCTCATTGAATTAGACAGCATTTCAGAGAATTTATCGGCACGTACCACATTTGTGCGTTGATAAATTCGCACCTGTTCAGCTATTAATTTACGTAGCAATTCAACCGCAAAATTTTTCTCTTTCATTTGCGAAATCTCCTCTAAAAATTTCGGGTCGAATAACGAGAACTCCTCTTGCACATCAGAAAATAGATTTATTACCCCCTCGCTCTTAATACTCTGCTTTAATAACTCATTAATACGGTCATTTATATCTTTCAGGGATATTTTACCCTTACCCTCAACTCTTGTAATCAGTGTACGCACCGCCTCAAAATAAGCTGCTGCGATACGTTCTTCATACGTAGCAATAGAGCGACATAGCGAGTGCGTTTGATTAAGCAACAGTGCCTCTTTTATATATAATTTCCGTGTTTCCTCTTTATCGGGAGCAGATAAAAAGTTTACGCCTCCGCTTATTGCTTTTGCTCTTTCAAGGTTATTTTCACCGAAGAACGCAGAGAAATCAAAACCGTGTAACAAGTCACGGCACACCTCCAATTTCTTCTGAAACTCTGGATATGCACTCTTCGAAACATCTGTATCTCCATAGTTTTTGCGGTCTCTTATGGTGTAATCGTTCATAGCCTTACGCAGTGCTGATGCTATACCTACATAATCAACAACAAGCCCTCCTTGCTTATCCTCAAACACACGATTAACACGAGCTATCGCTTGCATAAGATTATGCCCACTCATAGGCTTATATACATACATTGTCGATAGTGATGGAACATCAAACCCAGTGAGCCACATATCCACCACAATAGCAATTTTCAACTGCGAATTGTTATCTTTGAAATTTTTCTCTAACTCTTTTTTTCTCTTGTCATTGCCAATTATCTGTTTCCACTCTTCGGGATCAGCATTTGTAGAAGTCATTACAACCGCCACTTTATCAACCCATTCAGGACGCAATTTTAATAATCGTTCATATATTTTTATTGCTATCGGTCGTGAGTATGCAACAATCATAGCTTTACCTGTCTGCTCGTATTGGCGGAACTCCTCGTAATGCGAAAGAATATCATCACATAACGAATTTACTGTTTCATCTGCCCCAAGAATACTATCTATACGCCCAAGCTCTCGTTTACTCTTCTGAATGGCGTACTCCTCCGCCTCATTTGCCATTGCATCATATTCAGCATCTATGCGTCTTAGTACCTCTTCATCTAATTTCAGATTAATAACCCTACTTTCGTAATAAACAGGGCGTGTTGCACCATCTATTACTGCTTGTGTCATATCGTAAACATCAATATAATCTCCAAACACCTCACGTGTTGATTTATCCTTTGATGAGATAGGAGTACCAGTAAACCCTATATATGTAGCATTTGGCAGAGCATTACGCACCAAGCGAGCTGCACCGATTTTAATATTACCCTCTTTATCTACCTTCTCCGATAGTCCATACTGCGAACGATGCGCCTCGTCTGCTATCACTACAATATTCCTACGCTCCGTTAGTGGTTCGTTGCTCTCTTCAAACTTCTGCATCGTGGTAAAGAAGATACCGTTTGCTTTGCGATTATCCAAAAGGTCTTTAAGGTCTGCCCTGCTTGCTGCTTGAATAGGTGTCTGGCGCAGAAAATTTTTACACTTTGCAAATTGTTTATATAGCTGATTATCTAAATCGTTTCTATCGGTAACAACTACTACCGTAAGATTACTAATATACTGACGCAAAAGATTTGCATAGAACACCATCGACAACGATTTTCCGCTACCTTGCGTATGCCAAAACACACCACCTTTACCGTCTGTATCAGCTGCCTCAACAGTCGAGTGTACCGCCTTCCCCACTGCATAATATTGATGATACCCTGCAAGTATCTTATTATCGTCTGAATAACATATAAAATTTCGTAATATATCTATAAACTTCACCTTATCGAATACCCCACAAAACAACACCTCAAAATTAGCAAACGAAAAATCTTCACGTGCTCCATCTTTTGTTTTCCACTCCATAAAGCGGCTTTCATCCGATGTTATAGTACCAATCTTCGAGGTGGCAAGGTCGCTCATTACGCACATAGCGTTATATATAAATAACGATGGTATTTCCGAAATATAGTTTCTTAGCTGACTGTACGCCTCCGATACATCTGTCTGCTCTCTCGATGGCGACTTTAACTCCATAACCACAAGCGGAAATCCATTTATAAATAGCACTATATCTGTACGCTTTACCGAATTCTCATCTACTGTCCATTGATTAGCCACCACAAAGCGATTATGCAGCGGAGCATCATAATCAACTAAACGTACACGCCCACTAACAGTCTCTTTACCATTATAATAATTAACCTCAACGCCATTTTGTAGATAATCGTGAAATTTCTTATTATGCGAAACAATATCTCCACGCTCAAAAGTAGTCACTTTCGCCACCGCCTCCTCTATTGCGTTAGGGTGTACGCCTTGATTAATATCCATCAAAGCTGAATGCACCTCCTCTTTCAGCAAAGGTTGTGTATAGTCTCGCTCTATATCGGGACCATATATATAATCGTATCCTAACTCTTTTTGAAATAGCTCTATTATTGCTTTTTCGTAGTGGTCTTCGGTGAATTTCATAAAAATTATTTATTTACTAATATGATTGACAAAGATAAATATTTTTTTGTTATTTTTTTGTATCTTTGCACTCTAATATTTAAATGAATGAAAAAGTTAGCTGCAAATATAGAAGAACAGATAAAATTACTACGAGATAGAGGTGTTATTATTGACGATAAAACAAAAGCCGAAGAACAACTACTTGACATTGGGTACTACCGACTAGGTTTTTATGCTTTTCCTTTCGAAAAGACATTTCCGCAACTCTCAAATCGCGATCACCATGTTAAAGATGGTATCAAGTTTAGAGATATTGTTGATTTATACTATTTTGATGGAGACTTAAGGAAAATTTTAATTAACTACATTAATCGTATAGAAGTTAATATACGCACTACAATTGCCTATGTAGCCTCTATGTTTTATAAAACTAATCCATTTTGGTATGTGGATAGTAGGAATGTAAATAAAAAATTTTTAGACGACTTTAAAGTCAGAATAGACAAAAAAGGTAAAAAGCACGGAATTTATCATACGAAGATCCGTAAAAACAATAGTATTATTCAACGTCATCATGTTAATCATAAATCTGATAACTATGCCCCAGCATGGAAGACATTTGAATTTATGACTTTAGGTAATTTGTGTACATTATTTGATGCTCTTAAAGAAGCAGATCTAAAAGATAAAATAGCCAAAAAATATCTTTGTGATACAACTGACTTTATTACTTACCTAACAGCTATAAAAGATATTCGTAATTCATGTGCTCATGGAGCATGTATTTATAACATGAATTTACCATGTGCTATTGCAAATTGTCCACATATAGGATTAAGTTTAACTGACAATCAAAATATTAAAGCAGGTATTCACGTTATATTATATATGATTAATATAGTTTCTCATAATAGAAGAAATGATATGATTGAAGAACTGAATAATCTATTTACAAGAGAAATGAGTGGTAATGTACGAGATATTATTGATAATTGTATAAAAATTGATAGAGATTATTTTGGTACTTTAAAATAAATTAGTACCTTTGTACTCAAATAACAGTGCCCTTTTTGGTATAGGTCTCCTATTTCCATTAAGATGCACTATAAAAAGAGTAGGTGTTTTTAACGCCACAAAGGGGGTTTCTTTGAAACCCCCGTTTTTGTGCTGATAGCTATCACTTCACTATTTTAATATATTGTTGATATTACAGTAATTTTCGAGTGCCTTTTGGATATTACTCTCCTCAATTAACTTATTAATTGCATTTTGATTAAACTTTAATACATCAATTGCCTTTTCGTTTACTATTGAATATTTTCGTAACTGCGCATAAAATATTTCAGAGTCATAATTTCGCATTGTATTGATATTATTATATACACCAGTGTACTTGTTGAAATCAATATCAAAATACACATTTTTCTCTTTGGCTTGCTTTGATATAAATTGTATCATTAGTTTTATTTCACTTATATGGTTTGAAATTAAGCCTAATGTTATGCACTCTTTTTCGCTTAACAGCAAGTTTACTGTGGATAGTACGCCACTAATTTTTTTTGTTATTTCTCTATCAGGGTCGAAAATTTTTGTATCTGCTAATATGGCGTGTTCGTAGGTCTTGAAACTTGTTATATCCTCAATATATGCTGCATATATCGCCGCATATTTTTCAAATAAACTTATCTTTTGTGCATTTTTTTGCAGTTCTATTTGTTGTTTACCTAATCGCTCTGTTGTCTCGTGCAGCAACTCGCTTTGTCGCTTATTTGTGCGCCACATCATCACAGTAAGCACCACAAACGCCACAACACTTGCAAGTGTTGCACCAAACATCCACCAATCAGTCGGTGGGTTCTGTGCGGTTTTTATTAGCTCTTCAACTAGTACATTTATTTGTGAGTCCATTTATTTTATTATTCAAATTATGTTTGTAATCTTTGTTGGAAAATATTTTTTATTCCTGCCATATAATCATTTATCCAATTGCTTAACATTTATTTGCTTAGACATACTTTCCAATAATACAATCGCTTGCTTATCAAACTCTATAATTGCATCAAACCAATCATATACTGGCGTATAACGAGCATTTTTATCTGTTACTATATCTTTTTTTAGTGCATAATAATATTTCTGTAATTCTAGTAAATCATGAACCTCAATAGACTCACATATACTATCTATGTTTTGAAACATTATTTGAGCTTTATCAAATTGATTTAAAAGTGATTTTGCTTTTATTACTACCTCGTCATTAAATACTAGTTCAGATAATCTAACTAAATTATTAAATTCGTGTAGTAATTCAATAAATTCATTACGAATAGAATAAATATCATCAGTCGCTTTATTTTTCTTTAGTAGCCTAATTTGTGCATATACAAAAGGATTCCTTACTATAAAATCTTTGGCTCTCATTACTATAAGATATACCCTATATCGTTTATCGAAAAGTTGCATTTTTATTGCATCTCGCTGCGCTTTGATTTGACCTCTACCAACTCGCCATACGAGTACTGCGGAGACTATTACACTAACAAATGATATAATCAATATATACCAATCGTAACTTCTTGGAGTGCCTATCGTATTAGCTATCTCGTAAAGTGCAAATAGTTCCTTATCTGTTAATGTATCCATATTTATAATCTCATTTCGTTATTCATTAGTTTTGGCAGTAGTGTGTCTCGTAATTTAGTAAGTGTTTGGTTTTGATGGTATATGTTTTGATATTGCTTAAAAACATTATCTATTATATCGTTAAGCGATCTCAATAACTCTGTATTAGGTAAAATAATCTGCAATGACTTTAAGTTCGCTTGATTAATCTTAGGCTGAACTGCCCCAGTGACCAAATGCTTAATATTTGTATTTTTCAATGCTAAATATAGCATTGAAACCGTATAGCCATTTTTGCCTTTCATTATATGTGCGTGATTATTGACCCAAAACTTACCCCAAACATATTGTAATATCGGGAGTCCTTCATCTGTTGTTACTGTTCCATCCTCTCCCAATAGTAAATATTCGCCATCGAAAATATAATCATCAACATAATCCATTAAACTTGCCGCTCCATAATATGGATATATTTTCTCCATTTTATCTCTTTGATCCTTTGAAAGAGGTATTCGTTTTGAGTCGAATAATTCTATAATATCTCCGAGTGTTCCAACGTTCCAATCTGAGGGGATATTTCCGAGAGGGGATTGTTTTAGTTCTCCGCCAGATAAAAGGTAAGGTTTATTGTTGGAGTTAGGAAACTCAAAATCAACAAACCAACGCTTAAATAGTGCGCTCGCCTGCTCCTCTAAATTTTTATTTATCCTATTATTTAACTCTATCTTATCATCTAAAGCCCCCAAAATATTAGCTATCCTTTTTTGCTCATCCAAGTTCGGCAACGCAAATTCAAAGTTCATTATCTGCTTTTTGTCACCTCGTGGCATCTTCGTTCCTTTGCTCCCTGCCAACACATAGTCAAAAAATGCGTCTTGACTCAATAAATAATAAAAATATAATTCGTCAACGCCATCTTTCAGGTCAAAGCAAAGAACATCATTAGAGCAACAACCATCAAAAGTAGCCCTCCAAATCTTCTTAAAATAGGGTCTTATATTCGAGACAAGCACCTTCCCCTTACGAAACTTCGTAACATTACCCGAAGTAGGCAATGAACTCGCAAGAGTCACACCTCCACGATTCGGCAACATATTCTCCGTAGAGATATAAGTTCCCAAATTCAATGTGCTCGTGCTTGCACGACTACTCTCGTAGTTGCATACATCACCTAATCTAACTTTTTCCCAATTACTCATATAAGCCTATTTATTGTTTTTAATAATTATAGTTTTTGAGAATGGAGCTTTATTAATTTTCACCTCGCTTTCACCCAAATATAACTCAACCTTTTTTTGATGTTTACAGAATAATTCTGACTCAGGCGTTCCAAGCAAACCTCTATATTCGTAGATACTGCCTAATGGTGTTAGCTGTATTTCTGTTATTTCGCCAGCCGCAATTCTAATCTTTTTACCTTCTATGTTTCTTAAATTTTCAAGAAGATCTATTTTGTATTTATCATTTCCCAAATCTCCAGATATACTGCGTAATCCTTGTATATAATCGTCTCTAAATTTTATATTAATGTTGCTGATTGTATTATCGCTATTATTCTTAAGTTTTAGGTAGTAGTCGCCATCCTTTAAATTTATAGTGGCATTTATTCTTAATTTTATGTGTTTATAGCACTTATATAATAATGGAATAATTGCCAGAATAGATACCACAATCCCTGCAATCGTTCCCCACTGTTCAAGTGAAATATTACAAATCATAACCGATAGTTTTTAGTTGGGTTTTTATCTCCGCTTCGAGGTCGTGCGACTGCTCGAAAAGCTCCGACAACTCGCACGTAAGACGTGCCATCTTCTCGTCAAATGGCTCTGCATCTTCTGCCTGCTCCGCTATGCCTACATAACGCCCCGGTGTCAAAATAAAATCCTGCTCTGCAATTTTAGCAGTATCAGCCACAGCGCAAAATCCTTTTTCATCCGCTAACTCGCCACGCTCGTAAGCGGTTGCGGTATCTGCTATCTTTTTAATATCATCTGGTGTAAGCTCACGTAGTTTGCGAGTTACCATTGTGCCCATATTTCGGGCATCAATAAAGAGTGTTTTTCCTTTTTGGCTCTTGTTTTTATTAATGAACCATATAGAAACAGGTATTTGAGTAGTGTAGAATAGTTGCGATGGCATAGCAATAATACAATCTACTAAATCTGCCTCTACTATCTTACGCCTAATCTCTCCCTCTCCGCCACTTTGCGACGACAGCGAACCATTGGCAAGAACAATCCCTGCCTTTCCGCTCGGTGCAAGATGGTGAATAATATGTTGAATCCAAGCATAGTTGGCATTTCCGTTTGGAGGTGTACCATATTTCCAACGCACATCTTCAGTTAGCTTATCCGCTCCCCAATCTGAAAGGTTAAACGGTGGGTTTGCCATAACATAGTCCGCCTTTAGGGTTGGGTGGCAATCATTAAAGAATGTATCAGCATTATAGTGTCCTAAGTCCGCCTCAATACCTCTAATCGCTAAATTCATCTGCGCCATTTTCCAAGTAGTGGGGTTTGAGTCTTGTCCATAAACAGATATATCTTTAATGCTATGTGCGTGCTCTTCGATAAATTTTGCACTCTGCACGAACATACCACCACTACCACAGCAAGGGTCGTAAACCCTTCCTTTATATGGTTGCAGCACCTCTACAAGAGTGCGGACAATACAAGCAGGGGTATAAAATTCTCCTGCAAGCTTACCCTCTGCCTCTGCAAATTTAGATAAACAATATTCGTAAGCTCGTCCTAAAATATCCTTAGTGTCGCCGTGCTTGTGCATCTTGATATTAGTAAAAAGGTCTACCACTTCGCCAAGCCTACGTTTATCAAGTTCGGGGCGTGCAAAGTTCTTCGGTAAAATATCTTTTAATCGCTTATTCTCTCGCTCAATGGCACGCATAGCATCATCAATAGTAGTTCCAACTTCGGGAGTATGAGCACTTTTAGCTATTACCGCCCAACGAGCATCGGCAGGGACATAGAAAATATTTTCAGCTGTGTATTCGTCCTTATCCTCTTCGAAACCGTCGCCCTCGTCTATAAGTTGATTATATCGTGCCTCAAACTTATCGGATATATATTTCAAAAATATAAGACCCAAGACAACTGATTTATACTCAGAGGCATCAATATTACCCCTCATCTTATCAGCTGCTTTCCATATCTCTTTTTCAAAGCCTATATCTGTACTATTTATTTTTGCCATATATTTAAAATTACCATATTATGGCTCTAAAGTTACAACTTTTATGGCAATTTGCAAAAAAACGAAGAGAAAATCAGCTCTTTGTTAGGTTATTATCACCTCGTTTTTAACCCCTTAGCCTTATTGTATAGTCTGTCTGCTTCCAACTGCCTACGCCTTGCCTGCTCTTCGGCTACGACTTTTTTGCGAATAGTCTCCTCATACTCCTTAACATTTTGCCATATCTCCTTAATCTTCTTATTGTCTCGGTTGAGTTCAAAGAGGTTTTCAAGCTCAGTAATCATTTCGGGGGTCGCCTCGCCTTCCATCTTTATATATCTATATTTAATGTCATTATCCCTTTGGTCATAGTTGGGCTTAGTGTCTACAAAATATTTTGTTGCAAGAACTACTATCACCACAAATGATAGTAGTATATAAAATAGCATCTCCTTCGACTCTACCGATATAGAGAATTTACTCTGCTTGATGATGGGCTTTCGTACTGCCTCTATCACTTCGCCTGTCTTGTCAACGACGGTTTGTAACTGCTCTGTTAATGCCTCTACCTTTGTGTGGTCTACTGTCGGCTGTTGCGGCTGAGGAGCCGACAACCCCTTTTCGATTTTGGTTAGTGATTTTTCTTGCTTTTTTAGCATCTCAATAATTGCTTGTGTCTCCATTTTTTTTAAAAATTTTAAAATTTAATACCTCGTTTTTTTTCTGCATACGCCTTCTGAAGCTCTCCTCTTCAGGGTCATCACCCTGCGGCTGTGGTAGGTCGAACACTCCTAAGCCACCACTAAATGATGGGATATTTACATGTTCCTCCGCTTTGCTTTTTACATGTTTCTCCGCTAATGAGTTTTGACGTATCTGATAATCAATTTTAGAGTAACTAAACTGTTTATCTACCTTAGAGCCGTTGAACGTTAAGTTGTCCTTTGTGAACTTCACCCCTTGGATTTGGTCGGTAGAGCCGTTATATTTGAACTCAACAGATATACCCTCGCCCTTTAGTTTCTGTTGTAACTCTTCCCACGATTTAGTGGTGCGAATATGTTTTGACAGTGCATCGTGTATCTCGTATCGTATCTTCTCGCTACCAATTAGCCTGTGTCGTTTTACGTTATCTTTACCCTCAGCAATAAACAGGTTATGCTTATGTGTAAGCTCTTGAGTAGCCTTTATATTACGAATATGCTCATTACTATCTGTGATACGATTACCATCAAAATCAACTCTGTTTAATATAAGGTGCAGATGAGGATGTTCTCTATCAGTATGTCGCACCATAAGGCACTGCGTATTGTCGTACCCCATCTTTTGCATATACTCTTTGGCTATCTCTATCATCTTTTCGTCGGTTAGTTTATCTCTATCTTCGGCAGAGAAGTTAAGCGATATATGCGCCACTGGTTTTGTTATTGGGTTCAGTCGAGCTTGTGTCTCGAAACTGTGCGCCATCTCTTGATTTGTTCCATCTTTAATACCTTCTATCATTATTGTGTATGATCCCTCACTGCCGAGAGCATACCTTATTGCACCCGCAAAGGATGCGCCTTGTACTATATTAGCTATCATATTCAATCTTTTTTATTGTATTATCAATATCTTTTATTAATGGTTTTAGCTCTCCATCTACTGCAAAATATCCTGCTTGATGCGCTCGTTTAGTGAGCTGGTTGAGGTTATTAAGAGCCGAGGTTAGAAGCAAAATCATCTTGTTATGATTCTTCCCAAACCGCTCTTTGACTACAGAGCTATTTAGTGCCGAGCGTATATATTCGCTCATCTTCATACCTGCTTGTCGTGCCTTTGCTTTGGTGGAGTAGTACTCGCTTGCGTTGAGCCGCACCCTAACAAAATAGTCTCTCACATCGGCTATTGACTTCTTGGGTCGCCCGTTATTATTTCTATTTTTGCGAAATGCCTCCGTAGGCGTTATTTTTCTTTCCATACCATAATTTATTAGCTGCCGTCATACGGCTCAGACCATCGGGATTGTGCGAGTTTACGCCTGCAAGGCGCTGTTAATGTCCCACATTAACACATACTCGCTAAATAAAATCCCGATAATGTTAATATCAGTTACTAAAAATTCATTTTTACACCTCTATGAGGCAATTTTGGAGTATTGATTTTACTCTTTATATAGTCGTTTAAATCGTTATATTTACTATATATGTGAGAACAATCTATCACCTTTACATCATAACTTCGTATCTGTGCTAATGCCCTTCTTCCTGCTTCGTCATTATCAAAAAAGCAGCGTAGGGTAGTGTGCCTCTTCAAAAAATCTGATGCCTTTGATATATTCACAACCGAGTTCATAACAGCTATATTTATTGATAGCTCGGGTGTTTTCTTCAGTGATAGATATGAGAGCATATCCATAAAACCCTCGAACACCATACACTCCGAAGAGTTTTTATCAATGGTGGTTATACCTTTGGGGCTTGTGCCTCCTTTGAAATATTGGTTCCTTAGTTCCCATCCTCCGCTATCACACCTAAAGCCAATAGCGTAATAGTTTTTGCCTCCATTTGTGAAGTGTACCTCACTGCAATACCTCTTTGCTATATCAATGTCGATACCTCTTGAATGGATATAGTTTATTAGTTGTGGTGAGGCTAGTGGCTTAACACTGTTTACTGTGATTACTGGCTCTGCTGAGGTTGATGGCTCATTACGGTGAGATAAAAAAGAGCTATTTTCGAGCTTAGCGAATGCCTCAGCGGTGGTGCAATGTTCTAGCTTCATAACAAGGTCGATGATAGAGCCTCCCTCGCCACTCCCGAAGTCGTACCATATGTTTTTCACATAGTCCACCTTAAAACTAGGGGTTTGCTCTGTTCGTAGTGGCGATAGATATACTCCACTGTTATTATTCTCTCTCACTGGAGTGATGCCCCTATCTGAAAGAAATTGTTTTATACTAATCTGCTTAGTGTTCATAATGTAATTTTGTTAGTTTGTAATATCTTATGGTTAAATCATTGATTTATAATTATATAGTGCCCTTACAAATATCTTACGCAGTTTTTGATTTGTAAGATGTAAGAGTGTTAGCACTTTGTGAGTGTTTTGTAAGATTGTTATAATGCTTATTATCAATATAATAGATATATAACTTAACAATCTAACAAGATTTTATCAATCATCTCCTTAGTGATGGTGTAATATCGTCCTGTGCATTTGGACTGTTTGAGAGTACCATCACTCTGCAATATGTTGCTGGTGTAGTAGGTTGGTTCGCTCGGTTTTAGTCCCCAATTCTGCTGAACTATCCTACGTATATAGCTGTGAGACACTTTATGTCCTCGTCTCTCAATCATGTGCACCATATCAACAATACAGAATTTATATTCATCCATCTTGCCAAGCGACATAATATCAGATAGTATGTGTAGCATCTCAACCTCCACCTTATTGCGGTTATGATTAACCATCTTACGCAGTGCATCGGTTACGAGTAGAGAATCTTTGAACCACATACGTGACTCATTTTGTGTCGATAGCTCCCTATTCTGCAAATGCCACAACAGCGCAGGAACTCTTTTTTTATCTCACTGGATATGTTCGGATTGTCGTGAGAGAGTGGTGGAATCTTACGCACCCAATAGCGAGTCTCACCCTGCTCAATAAGTATTGGGTTAAGTTCATTATTAGAACATAGCACAAATTTAGCGAAGAACTCCACTTCGTTACGATCCTTGCCCTTTGCCTCAGCTTTATAGCGTCGTGCGGTGCTTAGGTTCTTAATACGCTCAGAATCTTCACGTCTATCTAAAAGCACCTCATCAACGGCAACAATCAACTTAGTAGCCCAATCGCTATTGAACTGAGAACGAAAATCTTCGTTAGTATTAAAGGTCATATTTGTTCCAAATATAGCTTTTAACATATTGAGAAAGGTGGTTTTACCTGTATTGCGCTGTTTTGATACGAGTAGTAGAATCGGTAGTCGTTGCAGTGGCTGAGTGTATAGCAGTTGCAGAAAATCAAGCCCCATTTCATACTGCTCGCCAAAGATATGACGAAGTACAGAGGTTACAACAGGAAAATCCCCCTTTTGTGGTTCTACCTCGATAGCTTCATACTCATTTAAGAATGTGCCTATTGTCTTTTGATGGTTGGTGTGTGATGGTACGCAACAAAAACCATCATATTTTTCGATTTGCGAGATAAAATCTTTTGAGTGGTCTTGACGTATGGTGTCGTAGCTCCACGGAATGCGCACCTCAAAGAAATCGCCACTTTGCAGAGGCTTTTGCACAACCTTATAGAGGGTAGTAGCTACTCGGATATATTTTTCGTTCTCCATAGCTACCTCCTCTTGTTTTTAAGTGGAACAATTTGTGAAAGAGCCTCTTCAACTTCGGACTCTCGAAATAGAACTCTACCGCCAATCTTATAGGCTTTGAGACGTGAGCGATTAACCCATTCGGTGAGGGTTACAAGCGACACTTTAAGGCGTGAGGCTGTCTGTTTGCGAGTGAGATAGCCCGAGGCGTTAGCCTCTAAGGTGTGCTTAGTTGCCTCTTTATTAGAAATCTCCTCTTTGACTGTTTGTCGGATAATATCCGAGAGGGTTTCGACAGTCATACCCTCCAAAAAAATTTGTGACATAAAATCGCTTTTAAACGGTTAATATGCCACAAAGGTTTATATAATTTAATCTTGTTGTTGTGCGCCCAGTGAACGCCCAGTAGATTTTGGTTTATTTTATCTTCGGTAGTTTATCCATAGCTAACTTAAAATTGTTGTCAGGCGTAATGCGACTATCTTTAAGGTTATTCAGAACACTTTTAACGCTCCCTTTGTCTAACTGAAAGATAGAGCATATCTTACGAGAGAATCCTTCATTATTTCTACCTCCATCTTTTCTGTAAGGGGTGTCGATATATCCATTATCTGCAAGTGTCTGCATTAGCGTAGATAATTCGGCAGGAGAGCCAAACCATCTAAAGGCATTATAGTTGGCTTGGGTGTCGCTTTCTTCACTGTCATCCGAAGTCTCTATATCTTCATACTGTTCCATATGACCTGAAAATGATAGCTTGTAATTTATCTCTTTCTCAAACTCCTTATTCTCACCACTAGTTATCTCTTTTAGATTTCCGATGATATACCAAGCACACTTTAGTATTAGATATTGATCCCAAATAATATCACTATCCAATTCTGCTTGAAAAATTTTACGTTCTATGTTTTTCTTTGCAAAAAAAGTATCCATTCTCTTTACTGAATCAACGAAGAGCTCATCTAACAGATATTCAGTATATGATTCAGGCTCTGCTTTTGGGTATGGGATAATGTTTTTGTTGAATATGTGCAATTCACGGGCACAATTAATTATCAAATTATCAATATGATCTTCTCTGTTTGATTTGTCTAACTCGATTAACTCCTCATTAATGTAATACTCATATTCAAAGTGTGGATAGAGCCCAAGTTCCCCATGCTCTAAAAATAGATCTAAGTACTCAACGATGTTATCTATCGAATGTACCATAGATTTAATATACATTTTATTTATTGATCTTCTTATGCGTCTTACTTTTCTTTCCATAAAAGTATGTAGTATAATATTGTGAATTAAAGTTAACTACGGCAAAGATAACATAAGTTTCATTAATTCAATGTCAAGTTGGCATAGTTTCTTACTGATAGGTGTAAAATTAAATAAGGCAGCCTTTTGATAGCTGCCTTATTACCTTTACGGTCATATACTTTTTTCGACTTCTGTACCTTGGTGCGGTGTGTAACCTGCTTACCAAAGGTTGCAATCTCCTCCTCACGAGAAGACTTGCGATGAGCTTTGATGTAATCTTGCTCTGTAATCTTTTTCTGTTTCATAATTACTTAATTATATGTGTCGTGTTCCTTCTCTTAATACACAAATATCGAAATATTATGATAGAGACAATTCAACATCCTCAATTCTTAATTTAACCTCTAACTCAAGTGCTTTGAAGATTTTTTGAATAGTCGCTATTGTTAAATTTTTCCCACTCTCTATTTTAGATATTTGAGCTTTTTGAACACCAATAAGTTTACCTAAATCTTCTTGTGTTAGTTTTCTAGCTTCCCTTATCTCTTTGATTTTCTGTCCAACTAACCATAGCTCAATCTCTGCATCATACGCTGTACGCTCTGGTGTGCCACTCTTTCCAAATGTTTCATCTAACACGACATCTAGTGATGTAAAATTTGCTTTTTTCTTTCTTGTTTCCATATCTTATTCCTCCGAAAAATATAGTTTCATAATTGATTTTGCTTTATCTATCTCCTTTTGAGGGACTTTGCTCACCTTCTTAATAAATCCGTGTGTAGCGATAACTAATGTATCTTCGCCATCTCTCTTATCCCAAAATGCTAACATTCTATATTGTTTGCCTGCATACAGCGTTCGAAACTCCCATATATCTCCAGTCAGTTTCTTGAGTATTTTAGGATCTAAACAAAGTGATGCACGATGCATATTTCCAACAATCTTTTGACGAGTCTTATCATCCACTCTACGTAGAAAGTCAACAGCCTCATCGTGTAACTCTACCTTGAATTTTGCTTTATTATTCATATTCACAACTATAACGCCACAAAGTTATAAAAAAGTTTCTATATATAGAAACGATTCTTTATGTTTTTTATTATCTTCTACTAAAATAAGGGTGGTTCATAAGCTCCATGGCTGTCTCTTCCTCCGATATTTTTATGTACTTCATAAACTCCTTTTCGGTTTTATGTCCTGTTATTTTCATAATGGCAATAGATGGTATCCCTGCAAGATACATATTCGTTGCACCACTCCTACGGGCGGTGTGGGTCTTTACCAACTCGCATTTACGGACAACATTTTTTATGACAATGCCATTCTGCATACTCTCAACCTCTACCGTGTCGATTATTCCTGCTAACTCAGCAACCTCTTTAATATATTTGTTAACCTTTTGCTCGTGTGTTCGTGGTAGCTTATTATCATATTTCATAAGAATATCTAGCACCTCTTTACGAGCGGGGATAATAACACGTGCTCCAGTCTTCTGTTGCTTAATATCTATAACAACTTCGCCACTCTCTAGTTTACGTATATTAGTTTCGTCAATCACCGAATAGTCGCTATATCTTTGAGCTGTATAGCATCCCATCAAAAATACATCACGTGCAGCATCATAATTCGGTTTTGCCGAGAGGTCTAATTCATACATAGCCCTTAACTCGCTCTCGTTAAGATATATGTTATCAACTCTAGCTGATACAACTTTAAACTTTCGTTGCTCAATATTGCCATTATTATGGTAACCCTCATCACGTGCGACACGCATAATAATTTTCAAGTTTTTGATATGACGACCAATGGTATTGATAGAGTAGTTTTTCTTAGTAAAGAATGCAACGAAGTTATCGTAAAAATTCATATCAATATCATTGAAATCATATTTGCGTTTTTTTGACTTGCAGAACTCCTCAAACTGTACAACAAACCCTTTATAGTTTTTAATTGTCGCTGGAGTGTATCTTTTCTTATCAACAGAGAGTCTATCGCCACTCTCCATATCTTTTATGTATTGGTAAAGGTATTCTAATAGGGTTGTTTTTGATTTTTCCAGCTCTACTTTGGGATTATGATAATTAAGTATTATCTCTTCAAGCCATTCTTTGTTTATCGTGCGTCCAATAGAGTCGTTTAAAGCATTAAGAATAATGCTCCTTAAGGTATTCAGATTGTTAGATAGTTCTCGTGCACCGTTTTCGGTGAAGTTATCTATTGTAGTAAATTTTGATTTGATTTTCTGTGTTTTATTATTCCAAAGTTCAGGAGGAATAGTGTAGCCCGATTGTGCAAAGATATCATATTCTCGTCCACTTCTTAATCTAACCCACAATGTAGCAAATGTTGTTTTGCGCTCAGATTTTATTATATAGTTTAAAGTTGCCATAAATCAATGTTTTAAATTATGGTGCAAAGATACAAAATTTTCCCCACATTTTCCCCACATTTAATTAATTTATTTTAATCTATCTTTATTAATCTTTGTTTAATATGGTATTAATATACTCTATATCAGATTAATTAGAATGTAAAGTGATAAAATAAGAAAAATATATCAGAGGTTCGCTCCGAACCTCTTAAGTTACCACAAGTAACAACAAAAAGAGTGACTAAACGTCACTCTTTTTTTGTGGTCTAGCCTCAACGCTTTGAGTCTATTATGTCCCACCTGCACGGCTATAAAAAAAAGAAAAACAGCCTAATAATGGGCTGTTTTTCTTTTCATTTTGTCGATATTTGTCAGACATTATTGTTTTTAGATCTTGATCTCACCTGCATTCTTAACGATAATATTCATCATGAAATATACTAAGAAGTTCACATTGAACTTCACTAGAAAGACTATAATTAATATCGGAGCTGGGCTTCCCCGCTTGCAGGTAGAGTTAAGTGTTCTGAGTTGTGTGATATAGTGATTTCAGTAGGAAAATCTGATCCGTAATTTTTGAATCGCCCTAGAACATTGAAAAATATTTTGTTTTATTTTGAGTCACAAAAAAAATGTGCCTACTTGAGAAAGTAGACACATTTAAAATTTAGGCTTTTGATGTGGATAAGAAATCTACTAAGTCGCCCATAGTATTTATCTTAAATAACATATTATCAGGTATTTCAATGTTGAAATAATCCTCTATCATAACCACATACTCTACTAATTGCAGCGAGTTAAGCGCAAGATCATTCTTGAAGTTTAACTCTCTTGTTATTGACGATATATTAAGCTTGTATCTTTCGGCAATAATTGTTGCTAGTTCATTAAATAACTTTTTTGTCTCCATCCATTACAATTTATAGGATTATTAATAAAGAATAGCCATTTATTAATATCTATCCTCTGTTACGTTTAATTTTTCGTGAAGTAGTCTTCTCAAACTCATCATCTCGGAATTTTACATCCGCTATTCTCTTATAGTATGATATTGATTTATTAATATCATCTATACCTCTCTTTATAACGTCTTTTACATCACCTATATTGTCTTCTGCCGCCTTATCCATATTTGGATAGACTTCAGCCATAATAGATAACTCTTCGCCCGTAGTTGTGCTAGAGCCATATACTAACACCTCTTTGATATATGGTATCTTGTAAAGATAGGCCTCTATCTCTTCAGGGTATATATTTTTGCCATTACGCAAAACAATAATATTTTTTATCCTACCAGTGATATATAAATCGCCATCCTTATCAAAACGACCTATATCTCCCGTGCGATACCACTCTCCGTTCATCACCTCAGCTGTTGCCTCAGGGTTGTCAAGATAGCCAAGCATCACATTATCGCCTCGGCACTCTACCTCGCCTTCGGTATCATTACCACTAGCTATACGCACCTCACAACAAGTGATAGCCTTACCGCACGATTTCATTTTTTTAAGATCACAATATATATTTGCTGTGATAAGAGGAGAACACTCTGTGATACCATATCCGATATAGAAATTAATGCCAAAATCAACAAAACCTTTTGCTACCTCTTCATCTACATGTGCTCCGCCACAGAATATATGTTGCAGGTTACCTCCTAAACCATCTATTATGCTTTTAAATACCTTGCGGCGCACATCAATACCAATAGAACGTAAGAAGCGTGTTATTCTTATCATATTACGCACAGCACGCTCTTTGCCACTACTCTTGATATTAGCCCAGATATTATTGTAGAATGTCTCTGCAATAAGCGGAACAGCTGCCAGTGTGGTAGGAGCAAACAGCTTCATATTTTGTGATATATACTTAATACTATGATTAATAGCCACAGTGCAGCCATTAAGGTAGTAGTATATGTTTCCGAGTGTAAATTCGTATGTGTGGTGCATAGGAAGTAACGACAGTCTAACGCCTCTCAATATTATCAAATCCCTAGATGCCTTTGCATTAGAGAGCAGATTTTTATGCGATAACATAGCGCCTTTGCTAATACCCGTAGTGCCTGAAGTGAAGACAACAGAGCAGAGAGCATTCTCATTAAGCTCTACGCTCATTAGTTTTGAATAGTTGCTATCTTTCGCTTTCCCGCCACTCTCTATTAACGACTCTAGGCTAACCGTATCATCATTAATATGCGTGCTATACATGGTGTAGGTGTCAATAGATGCGTAGGCGTCTATCTGCTCCTTATAATGAAAATCAAAACCCTCGCTATATATCAAAGCAGAACAGCCACTTCGCTTAACCAGTTCAGCCGTCTCGTATGATTGTAACTCTCTATCTAGTGGAACAATTACAGCACCTGCCGAAACAGCAGCCATATAACTTACCGCCCATAGATAACTATTTTCGCCTACTAAAGCTATTCTCTTACCCTCATACCCCTTATCAACGAATGATGAGGCTAGAGATAGTGTTTCATTCACAAATTTGTCGTAAGTGATTGTATCAAAGCCACTGCCATTACGAACTAAAAAAGCCGCAATATTTGTATATTTCTGCTGGGCAAAGATAAGTAGTTCTCTTAATGTTCTTATATTCTCCATTTGTTATCTGTTTATGATTAACAGACAAAAACACTGATAATCAATAATTCTGCAAAGATACGAATGTTTTTTTAATATATCATCAATTTTCATTAAAATCTATCTTATAGCCTGATTTTTAAATAAAAACAGTCTTTCTTTCATTATTACAGTTTGTTTTAAGCCCCTTTATAACAGTGATGCAAGTGGAAAAAAAGAGGATGATTCGTTAGAATCATCCTCTTTTTTTATATCATAACGTTTAGTCACGTCTGTTGTTATTACCTCTATTTCCACCACGGTCGTTGCGGTTACGGTCATTGCGGTTACGATCGTTACGCTCTCCACCCTCACGGCGCTCTCTTGGTGCACGTGGTTGTGGCTCCTCATAACCCTCTGGCTTCTCTAGTAGTGGTTTACGAGAAAGACGCATCTTACCCTGCTTATCCACCTCAAGAAGTTTAACCTCTAGGATGTCACCCTCTTTGATACCTGTCTCTTCCATATCGTTGAAACGCTTATAATCAATCTCAGAGATATGTAATAAACCATCCTTGCCAGGTAGTATCTCAACGAAAGCACCGAAAGCCATGATAGACTTAACTTTACCCTCATAAACAGTTCCTACCTCAGGAACAGCTACTATATCTTTGATACGCTTAAGAACGAAATCAATAGCCTCTTGGTTATCTGCAAAAATATCTACAACACCCTGCTCATCTACCTCAGTGATAGTGATAGTAGCACCGCTAACCTTCTGCATCTCTTGTATTATCTTACCACCAGGACCGATAACAGCACCAATAAACTCACCAGGGATAGTAACCTGAACCATACGAGGTACGTGTGGTTTGTAATCTGTTCTAGGCTCAGAGATAGTCTCTGTTAGTTTACCTAGGATATGTAGACGGCCAACACGTGCCTGCTCTAATGCCTTCGCTAGCACCTCATAAGATAAACCATCAACCTTGATATCCATCTGTGTTGCTGTGATACCATCAGCTGTACCTGTTACTTTGAAATCCATATCTCCTAAGTGATCCTCATCACCTAAAATATCAGAAAGAACAGCATACTTATCGCCCTCTGAGATAAGACCCATAGCGATACCACTAACCGGTTTCTTCATCTTAACACCTGCATCCATAAGAGCTAGTGTACCAGCACATACTGTTGCCATAGATGACGAACCGTTAGACTCTAATATATCAGAAACAATACGAACAGCATAAGGATTCTCTTCTCCTGTTGGTATCATAGGCTTAAGAGCACGGAAAGCTAGGTTACCATGACCTATCTCACGACGTGAAAGACCACGTACTGGACGAGCATCACCAGTAGAGAAAGGTGGGAAGTTATAGTGAAGAACAAACTTCTCACTACCTTGTAGAAGAACCTCGTCTATCATCTTCTCATCTAACTTAGTACCAAGTGTTACTGATGTAAGTGATTGTGTCTCACCACGTGTGAAGACAGCCGAACCGTGAGCACATGGAAGATAATCTATCTCACACCATATAGGGCGGATAACATCTGTTGCTCTACCGTCAAGACGAATACCCTCGTCTAATATCATATTACGCATAGCTTTTTTAAGCACATCATCATGGAAATAACGCTTAACCAATGATGATTTCTCAGCTAACTCCTCCTCGCTAAGAGTAGCCATAAACTCCTCCTCAATCTCGTGGAACTTAGCTGTGCGCTCGTGCTTAGCCGACTGGCTCTTAGCTATCTCATATACTTTATCATAAGTAGCAGCTACCACTCTATCACGTAACTCAAGGTCACTCTTCTCGTGGCAGTACTCTCTCTTAACATCTTTACCTAACTCTTTAGCAAGCTCTATCTGCGCTAAACAGTGAGTCTTAATCTCAGCGTGTGCCACCTTGATAGCCTCTAACATATCAGCCTCAGATACCTCTTTCATCTCGCCCTCAACCATCATGATATTGTCGTAAGTAGCACCAACAATAATATCAAGATCCGCATTAGCCATCTGGGAGAAAGTAGGGTTGATAACAAACTCGCCATCAATACGAGCAACTCTACACTCTGAAATAGGAGCCTCAAAAGGTATATCACTAACTGCTAAAGCTGCCGACGCTGCTAGACCTGCTAGAGCATCTGGTTGAATATCTTTATCAGCCGAGATAAGGTTTACCGTAACAAACACATCAGCATGATAGTCTGATGGGAATAGTGGGCGTAAAGCACGGTCTATAAGGCGAGATATAAGTATCTCACTATCTGATGGGCGAGCTTCACGTTTTAGGAAACCTCCTGGGAAACGTCCTGCTGCCGCAAATTTCTCTTTGTATTCTACTTGTAGAGGCATGAAATCAACATCCTCTTTTGCATCTTTAGCTGCTACAACAGTAGCTAGTAACATAGTGTTACCTTGGCGTACTACTACCGAACCATCTGCCTGCTTAGCTAGCTTACCAGTCTCGATAATAATCTCTCTACCACCACTTAGTGGTATTCTCTTCTCTGTTAATGTGTACATCTTAAATCTTTAATAATTTTCCTTCTGTAATTCTGACAAAGGTAAGCATAATAATTGATAATGCAATATTATTTTCATTTTTTTTTTAGTAGTGTCCGGCGAACCTGAGGATTGAATTTATGCACGTCATATCTACCCTAAAACCCACCATATAAAGTACCCATGTACTCTGCAGGTGTGTTTTAGGGCACCTATAACGCACCTAAATCCAATTTTGGGTAAACAGGCACTACTAGAGGCAAAAAAATCAAAATTTTGTTTTTGTAAGCCCCTATAATTTAAATTACAACTAATTTGTTGTAAGATAGGTAGTTACTAGGTTTTTTGATTTTTTTGCCGGACAACAATATTTTTTTTTATCTAAACTCATTTTCAGCTGGTTAGATACCATTTTGGCTCTACTATTTAATCCTCCAATAAAATGTATCTCGCTCAACGGGGGTAAAACCTGCTCTGCGTATCATCTGCTGCATATCGCTCTCACTCATACCCGTAGGTGCTACACCTGCTGTTGAGTATATATCGGTTGTGTCGTTTACCGTTCCATCTATATCGTCGGCACCGAAAAGCATCGCCTGCTCTGTTCTCTCGCTACCAAACATAGGCGGATATGCTTTTATGTGGTCGAAATTATCCAAGAAGATACGTGAGATAGCTAGTGTCTTCATATCATCTATAATAGAGGTTTCGCCATTACTGCCCATAGAGTTATTTTTACTCCTATATTTTAGAGGTATAAAGGTTGTGAATCCCCCTGTTCTATCTTGTAGCTCTCTGAGGCGATTGAGATGGTCTACTCTGTGAGAAATATTTTCGATATGACCATATAACATTGTAGCATTGCTAGTTATACCCAATCTGTGGGCAGCCTCATGAAACATAAGCCACCTCTCTGATGATGCCTTGTCAGGACATATCTCTCCTCTTACACCCTCATCAAAAATCTCTGCCCCTCCGCCAGTAAAGGTATCCATACCAGCATCTATTAGAGCACTGATACCCTCTTCGAATGTTAATCCTGCCTTATCAATAATATATATATGCTCAACAGCAGAGAAAGCCTTAATAGCTACCCCTTCGCCCGTTACGCTCTTAACCGCCTTGATAACATTTATATAATGCTCAAGAGAGTGTGATGGGTTTACTCCACCTACAAGATGTATCTCAGTGGTGGTGGGTTTGAGATGTTGTTTGGTATAGTTTATAATATCATCTATACTCATATTACGTGCCCCATTTTCTCCCTCACGTTTGCGGTATGAGCAGAACTTACAGTTATATAGACATATATTTGTAGGCTCTATATGGAAATTTTTATTGTAAAATATATCATCTCCGCTCTTGCTCTTTTTTACCGCAATAGCTAGCTGTGATAGTTCGTAAAGGGGCATATTATCGTAAGCCCAAACAGCCTCTTCGGTTGTTATGCGCTCTCCTGCTACTACCCTGTTAAAAAATATTTCTCTCTCTCTTGTCATACTATCATTATAGGTACAAAAAAAGAGCCATAGAGATAGCTCTTTTTTTGTATAATATATTTTTTTAGAATACTCTCTTTAATTATAGCTTAGTTATATTCTTGATATATGTGAAGTGAGGACCAAAACGCTCAAAAGCAGCACGCTCTAGCTCTTCACGGTGCTCTGGATGTGCTATGCTTGTAAGCAGAACAGCACGCTCTTGTAACGATCTACCTGATAACTTAACAATACCATACTCAGTAGCAACATACTGCACATGGTTACGTGTTGTCTGAACACCTGAACCAAGATTAAGTACTGGAGCTATCTTGCTAACGCCCTTATTTGTTGTTGATTGCATAGCTATTATAGAAACACCTCTCTCGCTACGTGATGCACCGTAAACAAAATCTACCTGTCCACCCACTCCTGAGAAAATTTTCGTTCCTATTGAGTCTGCACAACACTGACCAGTAATATCAATCTGAATAGCCGAGTTTATAGATGTAACCTTTGGGTTACGACATATAATCATCGGGTCGTTAGTGTAAGCTACATCTTTTATCAATACAGCAGGGTTGTAATCCACAAAATCATAAAGAGCCTGTGACCCCATAAGGAAAGTGGTTACTAGCTTACCTTTATCTAACACCTTATTAGCACCATTAATAACACCCTTCTCAACAAGTGGCAGGATACCATCAGCAAACATCTCAGTATGTACACCTAGATTTTTGTGGTTCTCTAACTGCGAAAGAACAGCGTTAGGGATAGATCCGATACCCATCTGAAGACAAGCACCATCCTCAATAACACTAGCACAATACTTAGCTATTAACTCCTCTTCAGGAGTAGGAGCTGTGAAGTGTGCCTCATGAAGTGGCTCATCATGACGACAGAAGTGATCTATCTTAGAGATGTGTATAAACGAATCTCCAAATACACGTGGCATATACTTATTAACAACGGCAATAACCACACGTGCCTGCTCCATAGCAGCAATACATGTATCTACCGATGTGCCTAATGATACATAACCATGCTTATCAGGCTCAGATACAGACAACATTACCACATCACATTTAAGCTCTCCGCTACGTAATAGGCGTTGTGTGTCACTTAAAAATATTGGAATTAAATCAGCATAGCCAGCTTGCGACTGCTTACGCACATTAGCTCCAATGAAATATGAGTTAAGTTGGAAAATACCCTCAAACTCAGATGCCGTATATGGGCCTGGTCCCTCTGTATGTAGGTGACTAATAGTTATATTTTCTATCTCTCTGTTTCTTCCTCGTTCTACCATTGCATCAACCAAAACGATTGGCTCGGTAACAACAGAGCTCAGGTGAACAAAATCGCCACTCTTAATTGCCTTAACCGCCTCTGCGGGTGTTACATAGTTTATCATAATAACTCTTTTTCTATTGTTTTTAAAATAACAACCGCAAAGTTACATATTTTTATTTATTATGCAAATATTTTTGATATAAAATAGTGGTCTCTGTTATTTTTTAGTTAAGAATTAGTAGTGTCCGGCGAACCTGAGGATTGAATTTATGCACGTCATATCTACCC